>JAUQQI010000062.1:810-5192 GCA_030549955.1 Chloroflexota bacterium | reverse complement strand
GCCGTCCGGGCCCCCCTGGGGATCCGGCCCCTGGCCCTCGGCCGGTACAACGGCTCGTGGGTTGTCGCCTCCGAGACCTGCGCCCTCGACCACGTCGGGGCCGAGCTGGTTCGGCAGGTCGAGCCGGGCGAAATTGTCGAAATTACCCATGACGGCCTGAGGTCACACCAGGGCCAGATTTCGCCCCGGCAAGCCTTCTGCGTCTTTGAACTTATTTACCTGGCCCGGCCCGATAGCCGGTTTTCCGGGCGGCTCATCTACCTGATGCGGGAGGCGATGGGCGCTGAGCTGGCCCGGGAACACCCCGTTGAAGCTGACCTTGTCACCGGGGTTCCAGACTCGGCTATCCCGGCGGCCATCGGCTACGCCCGGGCCAGCGGTATTCCGTTCCGTGAAACCCTCATCAAGAACCGGTACGTCGGCCGGACGTTCATCCAGCCGGACCAGCGAATGCGGAGCCTGGGCGTCCAGCTTAAGTTCAACCCCCTGCCCGAGGTTCTGCAGGGCAAGCGGGTTATAGTCGTTGACGATTCGATTGTTCGGGGCACCACCACGCCCCGGGTTGTCCGCCTCCTGCGGGAGGCCGGGGCCCGGGAGGTCCACCTCCGGATCTGCGCCCCACCGATCCGCTGGCCCTGCTACTATGGGGTCGATATGGCCACCCGGGAGGAGCTTATTGCTGCCCGCAAGACCGTCGCCGAAATCGCCGCCTGGACGGGGGCCGACAGCCTCGGGTACCTCTCGATTGAGGGCCTGCTTCGGGCCGTGGGCCTGCCCGGCTCCCGGTTCTGCCTGGCCTGCTTCACCGGCGAATACCCGGTACCCGTCCCGGAAGCCCTGGGCAAGCTCATCCTTGAGGCGCCGGTCCTACGCTGAAACCCTGAGGTTTCACCCGTGACCCGTGACCCAGTCAGTCCCGAGCTCAACCGCGGGCCCGAAATCCGGTCTGAGGGCCTGACGTATCGGTCGGCCGGGGTTGATATCGCCGCCGCCGACCGGCTCAAGCGCCGGCTGGGGGAACGGATCCGAGAACTCTTCGGGGGCCTCCCAGCAAGGTCGTTCGGACAGTTCGCCGGTCTCTACCCCCTGCCCGGCCTGCCCGAGAAAATCCTCGCCGCAACCGTCGACGGGGTCGGGACCAAGACCCGGGTTGCGGCCCTCCTCGGCAAGTTCGACGGCCTGGGCCGGGACCTCGTCCACCACTGCATAAACGACCTGGCAACCTGCGGGGCCCAGCCCCTCTTCATGCTCGACTACTACGGCACCGGCCGCCTCAACCCCGAAGCGGCCGAAGCGGTTATCGCCGGCGTGGCCGCCGCCTGCCGGGACTGGGACATCGCCCTCCTTGGGGGTGAGACGGCCGAGATGCCCGGGATTTACGTCGAGGGGGAGTTCGACCTGGTCGGATGCCTGATCGGGCTGGTTGACCAGGACAGCCTCATAACGGGCGCCGGTATCGGGCCCGGGGATATCATCCTGGGCCTGCCCTCCGACGGCCTGCACACGAACGGCTATTCCCTGGTCAGGAAAGTTTTCGGCCTCGACCTGGCCGGAGCCACCGGCACCTTAAACCGCCACTACCCGGAATTGGGCCAGACCCTCGGCGAGGCCCTGCTGCGGCCCCACCGCTGCTACTTGAACGAAGTCCGGCGAGTCCGCCGGCTTGTCAAAGGTGTCGCCCACATCACCGGTGGGGGCATCCCCGGCAATGTCGCCCGGGTGATCCCCGAATCCGCAACCGCCGTAATTCGGGTCTCCTGGGAAGTCCCGCCTATCTTCAGGCTGATTGCGGCGACGGGCCGGGTATCTCAGGCCGAGATGTTCCGGGTCTTTAACATGGGAGTGGGCCTGGCTTTCATCACCGACCCCGACCGGGCCCAGGCCCTCCTTCGTGAACTTCCGGAGGCGTTCCCGATCGGCGAAGTTGTCCCGGCAGAAGGGGATGAGAGGGTCAAACTGCTCCATGATTAATCCCCGGCCGGCCCGGCTTCCGGCCCGGCTCGGCGTTCTCGTCTCGGGCCAGGGCACAAACCTCCAGGCAATCCTTGAGGCCATTAAGCGGGGCGAGCTGGATGCAGCTGTCTCAGTCGTTATCAGCAATCGGGCCGAGGCAATGGCCCTTCAGCGGGCGGCCGCCTTCGGGGTGCCGACCGCGGTCGTCCTCCACCGGGACTACCCGAACCGGCTCAGCCACCAGCTTGCCATCGCCGAAATCCTCCAGTCCTACCGGGTTGACCTGGTGGTTCTGGCCGGGTTCGACCGGATTCTTGTGCCTGAGTTCGTCCGGACCTTCCCCTACCGGATAATCAACATCCACCCGTCGCTTCTGCCGGCCTTTGCCGGAACTTTACACGCCCAGCAGGAGGCGTTAGAATACGGCGTCAAGGTCAGCGGCTGCACCGTTCACTTCGTTACCGAAGAGGTCGACGCCGGCCCGATTATCCTCCAGGCGGCGGTGCCCGTCCTCGACGACGATACCGTCGAGACCCTGAGCGCCCGGATCCTTGAACAAGAGCATAAAATCCTGCCGCAGGCGATTCAACTCTTTGCCGAAGGCCGGCTGGAGGTTATTGGACGGCGGGTTCGAATCAAAAGCCAGGGTTAGTGACCGTGATGCGTGCGTTACTGAGCGTAAGCGACAAGACCGGAATCGTCGAATTTGGCCGGGGCCTTCGGGAGCTGGGCTTTGACCTGATTGCCTCCGACGGAACCCGGGCCGTACTTAAGGAGGCCGGCATTAAGGCCCGGGCTATTGAGGAGCTTACGGGCCTGCCGACCATCCTCGGCGGGCGGGTCAAGACCCTTCACAGCGCGGTCCACGCCGGCATCCTGGTCCGACGGGACCTGCCCGAGCAAATGGCCGAAGTCGAGCGGCTCGGGATCGAGCCCATCGACCTGGTTGCCGTCAATCTTTACCCCTTCCGGCAGGTTGCCCGGGAGAAAACCGCCGAGGCCGATATCCTCGAGGCCATCGACATCGGCGGCCCGGCCCTGCTCCGGGCGGCGGCGAAGAACTACCCCTTTGTACTGCCGGTCTGCGACCCGGCCGATTACCCGGCCGTTCTGGAGTTCATCCGGGGTGGAGCTGCGGACCTGGCCTTCCGCCGCCGGCTCGCCGCCAAGGCCTTTGAAACCACGGCTGCCTTCGACGCCCTGGTTGCCGAGTACCTGCTTGGGGATGAGATTTTCCCCGAACGGCTTGTCATTGCCCTCGAGCGGGCCGCAACTTTACGCTACGGCGAAAACCCCCACCAGGCCGGGGCCCTCTACCGGCTGCTGACCATCGGGCCCGACCCCGTCCCCAATATTGCGGCCGCCCGGCAGCTCTGGGGCAAGGAACTGTCATTTAACAATTACCTTGACCTGGATGCCGCCCTGAGCATCGTAAGCGAGTTCACGATGCCGACGGTCACGATTATCAAGCACACGAACCCCTGCGGGGTCGCCAGCGCCGATACCCTGGCCGAGGCCTACCGGCGGGCCCACGCCGGTGACCCGGTCTCGGCCTACGGTGGGATCATCGGGGCGAACCGGGTGGTCGATGCCGAGACAGCACAGGCCATCCGCCCCTTTTTCTACGAGGCGATTGTTGCCCCGGGCTACGACGAGGACGCCCTCGAAATCCTCCGGCGCAAGCGGGACCTCCGGATTATGGTGGCGCCCCTCGACCCGGCAGTCAGCTCCCCGCGGTCCGACCTGGAACTGCGCCGGGTAAGCGGTGGCTATCTGGTCCAGACCATCGACCGGGGCGACCCGGAAGACCTGCCCCTCAAGGTTGTAACCGAGCGTCAGCCGACCCTCGAAGAGCTCACCGAGATGCTCTTCGCCTGGCGGATTGTCCGGCACGTCAAATCCAACGCCATCGTCATCACCCGGAACCGGATGCTGGTCGGCCTCGGCACCGGCCAGCCGAACCGGGTTGCAAGCGTCGATATCGCCCTGCGCCAGGCCGGTGACCGGGCCCACGGGGCCGCCCTCGCCTCGGACGCCTTCTTCCCGTTCCCCGACGGCGTCGAGCATGCGGCGGTCGGCGGGGTCACGGCCATCATCCAGCCCGGCGGGTCCATCCGGGACGAGGAAGTTATCCGGGTCGCGAATCGCCACCGGATTGCGATGGTCTTTACCGGCCGGCGCCACTTTAAACATTAAGCGTGTCAGACGGGTTCGGCTTGGCCGACCAGGTCGTCATCCGGCCCCTTACCCACGCCGACATTGAGGCCTTCCTGGGCCTTGTCGACGCCCTGGCCGATTACGAGCGGCTTCCCCGCCCCGACCCGGAGGCCCGGCGCCGCCTTGCGGCCGACGCCCTGGGCAATCCGCCCCGGTTTTATGTCCTGCTCGCCGAACTGAATGGCCGGCCGGTCGGGTATGGCGCCTACTTC
>JAUQQI010000062.1:0-800 GCA_030549955.1 Chloroflexota bacterium | reverse complement strand
CCCGACCAACCCTCTACCTGGAGGATATCTTTGTCCTCGAAGATGCTCGGGGACGGGGCGTGGGCCGGGCCCTGATGCAGGCACTGGCCCGGGAAGCGACCCGGCGGGGCTGCGGCCGGATGGAGTGGCTCGTCCTGGCCTGGAACCACCCGGCCATCGGGTTCTACGAGCGGCTCGGCGCCAGCCGCCTTGACGACTGGCTGGTCTACCGGCTGACGGCCGACCAGCTAGCCCGCCTGGCCAGCGAACCGGTCGACCAGACCTAAGGGGCCGCGGCGTGGAAAAGGGGCCGGAGCCGGTCATAGGTCGTAAGCAACCCCTCGGGCATGACCCGGGTGTGGCTCAGCACGGGCATGAAGTTGGTGTCGCCTTCCCAGCGGGGAACGATGTGGAGGTGGACGTGGTCGGCGACGCCGGCCCCGGACACCCGGCCAATATTCCCGCCGAGGTTGTACCCATCGGGCCGCATCGCCTCGGCGAGGACCTTAATGGCGAGGCTCAAAAGCTCAATAAGCTCGCAGCGGACCTCGGGCGTCAGCTCGGTCAGGTTCGGCCGATGGTCGTAGGGAGCAACCATCAGGTGGCCGGGATTGTAGGGGTAAAGGTTCATGATTACAAAGGCCCGGGTTCCGCGGTAAAGGATCAGGTTTTCGCGGTCCCGGCCAGCCTCCTGCCCTGCCTTCTCGCAGAAAATGCACCCGCCCGGTTCACGGGCCGTCTGGATGTACTGCATTCGCCAGGGTGACCACAGAATGTCGAACCGGCTCACGGCTACAACTCCGCCTCATGTTCGAATAATG
>JAUQQI010000301.1:1775-5223 GCA_030549955.1 Chloroflexota bacterium | reverse complement strand
TCAGCATACCCGCTCAGCTTAACCAGCCGGTCAAGGGCGCTGCAGGCCGGTTGAAGACAAGCGGCCATAATTGAGCATGGGGCCTCCTTTCCGGTTGGGGTGTCTCACCGGCTGGCGAGGCCCCCTCCCTTACCCCATGTCCCAACTCATATCCCTGGGTCAGGATACATCCAGTTGAGGAAGCGAGCTCACAATGTTAAAATCGGGCAACCAGTCTCCGGGTATGGTAGATGCCGCTGCGGGTGGGCTTTGGTCTGGCATTCTTCGCAGCATTAGCTTCCTGCCTTGAGCCGCCACAACCCTGCCCCCGACTTGAGGACCGCCTTTACCGGCTGACAATCAGCCAGGACCCGGAGGCCTATGCCCGTCAGGCCGGCCTTGACTACAGCCAGGGTCGGGTAAGGGTCGTCATTGAGCTTGAGTCGGCTGAAGCTCGGGCCCCACAGCTGCCAGGCCTGGCCGTCGAGGCCCGCGCCGAGCGCCCCGCCCAGGCCCTGGTGCCGGTGGAGCGCCTCTGCGAGCTGGCCGCGGCTAACGGTGTCAGGCTGGTTCGGGCGCCGGCACAGCCAGTACTGCCATGAATCGATTCTGGGTACGGGTTGGCGTAGCGATTGGTGTTATAGCTCTGGTTTTGGGGCCCGGATGGCCGGGTGCCGCCGACCCGCCTCCCACAAGACCGCCCGAAGACCTTAAGATTCCGCCGCCTGAGCCCAGGCCAACCGACATTTTCCCCCGCCTCGATTCGGCCCTGGCCCACCTGGCTCTCAGTTTACGGAACCGGCCCGGCCTAGACATTGCTTTCGAAGCCGAGAGGGCAGCCATTGGCCTGCAGGCCGATGGGAGTATTCGGGTTATCGTCGAAGCCGAAGCAGGTCGGGGGGCGGAACTCGAGCAGCAGCTTCGGGCCGACGGTTATTTGGTTGAGACCCGCTTTGAGGACCTGGTGCAGGTCCGGCTCGGGCCGGAAAGGCTTGCCGGGCTTGCGGAATTTCCAGGGGTCAGGCTTGTCCGCAGGCCCTACGAGCCGATCCCGGACGCCATCACAAGCGAGGGCGTCAGCGTCATTCGAGCCGACCTCTGGCAGGGTGCAAACATCCTGGGGCAGGGTGTCCGAGTCGGCGTCCTCGATCTGGGCTTTTACGGATACTCAGGCCTGCTGGGTTCGGAGCTTCCGGCAACGGTTGTTGTCCGGTCGTTCCGGGCCGATGGAGACATCACAGGCGGCGGCGAAAAGCACGGGACAGCCGTTGCCGAGATAATCCATGATATTGCACCGGCGGCCGGCCTTTATCTGGCCAACTTTGGGACCGAAGTCGAGTGGGCGAACGCCATCGAGTGGCTTGTCGGCCAGGGGGTCCATGTTGTCAATCACTCGGCCGGCAAGCCCTGGTGTCCGGCTGACGGAAAGCACTGGTTCGCCCGGATGGTCGACTGGGCCGACCAGAATGGGGTGCTCTGGGTCAACAGCGCCGGTAACCCGGCCCGCTCCCACTGGTGGGGATCCTACTGGGACCCGGATTATGACCTCTGGCTCAACTTCTCATCAGGGGATGAGGTAAATAACCTGACAGGTTTTTGGCCAGCCGGGACTCAGGTGGTGGCCTGGCTCTGCTGGGACGACCTTCGAGAGCCGTACCGGCCGATTTATGATTACGACCTGTACCTGGTGGCCAGAGACCTGTTTGGTAACGTAACCGTACTTGGTCCTCCCTGCGCGTCGGTCAACTGGCAAGCCACTTTTTGGCAACCGTTCGAGTGGTTCGGCTGCTCCGTGCCTTACAACGCATACTATGGGCTGGCTGTGAGGTGCTTTAGCGCCAACTGTTCGCCGCTGACCAGGCTGCATCTGTTTGTTCAGCACAGATTTGAGCTGGAGTACTACACGGAGGCTCGCAGCCTCCTTCCGCCGGCTGATGCTTTCGGTTCGTTTACAGTCGGGGCGGTTCGCTGGGACGAGCTGGGCCTTGAGCCTTACAGCTCACGGGGACCAACTGAGGACGGCCGGACAAAGCCGGATATCGCCGCCCCAACCCGGGTCAGCACCTCGTCTTACGGGTACCGAGGTTTTGCGGGGACATCGGCTTCGGCGCCTCACGCGGCCGGGGCCGCCGCGCTCGTCAAAGCTGCTTTTCCCCAGTGGGGCCCATCTGAAATCCGGGCTTTCCTTGAGGGACGTGCCCGGGACCTGGGGCCTGCCGGGAAGGATAACGCCTACGGGAGCGGTGCCCTGGACCTGGGCCTACCGGTACCCCTGCCGCCGTCGGGCCTGGTCGCAACCGCGGTTTCGCCGACGCAGGTCAACCTTGCCTGGACGGACAACTCAAATAATGAGTCCTTGTTCAGCATCGAACGGAGGCTGTACCCGGCCGGGTCCTACGCTCGGGTTGGGACCGTAGGGCCGGATACAACGGTCTTTCAGGACGCAGCAGTGAACCCGGCGACCACCTATTCCTACCGGGTTCAGGCCTGTAGTGCGAGCGGCTGTTCCGGTTACTCCAACGAGGCCATAGTCTCAACTCCTGGGCTGGTGATTCATCGGCTCTGGCTGCCAGCGATGGTTCGGCGCTGACCGGGACGGTTCTCTTCAAGGTGCGTCGGAAGCCGATGGAGGTCAAGCAGGTCAGCGAAAAACTGATGGGCCCAACCCCTTCTGCTGACTCCTTCCGGGTGTGTTGGCGGGCTATCGGCCGCAGAAATTAATAATTACCTCTCTTGTTGCGGATCTCCTTTGGCAGGGACCGGGGCCACACATCTCCAGGCAGGTCAGGGTCACAACGTTGGTCCAAGATTAGTAGTAGCTATTGCAGGGGCTGAATCGGCTTTTGGAAAATATGGTAGTTGTGCCCTCTATCGTCACAACGATTAGGGATACGGAGGTGCCTGGCCGAACTGTTGGAATTTTGACACTTGGGCTGAGGGAATCTGGAAAGTTACTTGGCAACTATGGGACTATATTTACGTGAGTAATCTTGGAACTATTCATGATATTGGACAGCATTGATGCGTATCTGGCTGCCAAAGCTAGGAGAGTGCTGCCAAAGCTAGGAGAGTAATGTTCGTTGGTATTATGCTTAACAAAGTGGAAATCCGGACACAGCTGACGTTAGCTACATAGGTAATGGTGGGACTCCTGCTTCTGGTAAATTTCGAGGGGGGGGTCGTGTTCGAATAACTGGAAATCTTAATGTTAGACGAGGGCCTGGATTGGGATTCTCCATCGTCACCACTGAGCCGCGCGGTAGCACGGGCGTGGTTGTAGCTGAGCCTATAAGCGCCGATGGATACACATGGTGGGCAGTTAGATATGACGCTGACGGAGTTAGAGGCTGGTCGGTTGAGAATTGGATGGAGTTAGTTCGTTCGGCAACCCCGACTCCGAAGCCCAGGCCGCCCAATGATGATCAGAGGAACGCGATGGTTATCTTGTCTATTCCGACTACGTGGTCTC
>JAUQQI010000301.1:0-1765 GCA_030549955.1 Chloroflexota bacterium | reverse complement strand
GGTGGGCGCCACATTGGAGTCTGGGGAGCCACAACTATGCGGGTCTATCGGCGCTACCGTCTGGTTCCGTTTCACCGTCCCCTCCTCGGGGCTCGTGACCGTAGATACTTTTGGCTCCAACTATGATACGGTCCTGGCCGCCTATCCTGTTGGCAGCAACACGGCTCTCGTCTGCAATGATGATTCGGGTGGAACGTGGCAGTGGCAAATTGCTTTCAACGTGAACGCGGGCCAGGCTTAGGACCTTCAGCTCGGTGGGTACAACGGGGTCACGAGCAATCTTGTTTTCAACGTGTCCCTCCCCCCACAGCCATACCGACCCCTACACCGACGCCGAGCCTTAACTTCCGGGTTTAACTTCCCCTGAGCCTGTGCAACCGTGGGGCAGTCGAAGGCCCCGCTGTCCCCAGAGGCTTTTCGATCAGACCCGCAACGGCAACCACGACGTCTTTCTGGCCAAGCTGGCAAGTTCTACCTTTTCCTGGTGCTCCGCTCGAGAGGTTAGCCTTTAAGACAGAGTGGGAGGTGGGACAATGAAAAGGCCGGCGATTCAGTTTCTTTCCGTCCTGTGGTTAGCCTCCCCCTTTGGGCGGGGGTAGGCGTGCCGGCCCGGCCATCGACGGGGGTCATAACCCCACCTGCGCGGGGCCGCCGTGGATGAACCAGTCCCAGAACGGAGTCATCCGTCCAGCATCATCCATCCGCGGGACCTTCCTTCATTGGGTGGGAAGAAGGAGCGCTCCGGCGGGGAAATCGGCGCCGCCGATAGAGGGAGAGCGTCCCTTTATCCGGCCTCAGCGACCGGGGACATGAGGTCTTCCAGGAGCAATGTGGGTGTCTCTAGACGGGATCTGGCGGCCTGGCGCAAAGCAAGATAATTTCGCGATCTAAGAGTCCATGGTTTGACAAAATCCCCCTATCCTTTAAGCAGGCTTTCAGATGTTCTTCTCGACAATTTCCTCCCGGTCGATTGCGTAGACCACCGCCCGTCGGGCCCGGATGTCGTTAAACAGCGGCCGCTGGGTGTTCATGTTAAGCCAGATGAACCGGGCCGAGAGCGGCTTGAAAACCTGCAGGCTCGGATTTGCCTAAGCCGCCCAGCGTCGAGGGACGAAAAGGCACGGATAACATCGACGCGACGTCGCCAGCCTCAAGGGCGGCAACCCGCGCACCATCGTTGACAATGGGCCGCGCAATGGTGCGTTGGGTCTAGGGCTTTTCCGCCCAGTAGTCATCAGATACCTCCAGGACCATCCGGTTGCCAGGAATAAATTCAACGAAATTATACGATCCGGGTCGGAGGGTGCTTCGAACGTCGTTGCCAACCTTCTCGATGGCTGCTTTGGAATAAATCCCGATGCTGACGTCAGTGAAAGTTCGGAGAAGGCGGACGAAGGCTGCCTCGATTGTGACTTCGACCTGGTTACCAGGCAGAGCCGTAGCGCATACCACCGGCGCCAGAGCCGAAGGACCGATGGCCACCTTCCGGAACCGATCGATGCTGTAGACGACATCGTCGGTCGTAAGTATATTGCCGCCGTGCATCTTGCCGTTATCCCCGTATCTTGAAAACAAGGGACCGGCCCTCATTTTCGAACAGAACCTCTTACGGAATCAACACTGACCTGCAGGCCTGCCAGACCGCCACCAGCGCCCTCTACCTGAAGGCCTGGAGGGCATTCGAGGCGCTGCGGCCGAACGGTACCGACTGAGCGGCATCGGTGGCTTTCTCGCCCGGTTCGTCCATGACCCGGCCCTCCGCCGG
>JAUQQI010000034.1 GCA_030549955.1 Chloroflexota bacterium | reverse complement strand
TGCCACCGTCTCAAATGTTTCTGAACTTACACAGTTTCGCCGTTCCAGTAGGGACACGAGTCGGGACCGGGTCTTCGGCCAGGCTGTCGCCTTCGGCGACGTTGGGGACCTTAAGGCCTTGCGCAACCGACAAGGGGCCATCGGCCCGGCCACGGCCAGGGGTCTCTTCGGGATTCTCCACCGGAGCCTGAGCAGGCAGACCTCAGCTGGTCCCGACCCACATCAGCCAGGTTCACCCGGACCACATCCCGGTAACTCCCTCCGGCTCCGTCCACAATTGCCGGGACCCAACTCGCTGGCACAATTCCGTCGAGCACCAGTACCCGGTCAGCATTAAGCTCAGCCTCCAGGTTCCCTGAGCTGAGTCTGAATCCGAACGGAATCCCCCTGCCCCGCCGGCCATCAGGGGCCGGGGACCTGGGGCAGCCTCCTGGGGCTCGGCTCCGGCCAGCGGGCGGGGCGCTGGTCATCGAAGACAGCCTGGGGCCGGAGGGCCCTTGCTTACCCTCCATCTCCCAGCTCACGTCCCCAGGTCAGAGACAGTCCCTTGACATTACTCTTTAGGGTAATGTTGTATTTATAGGCAAGAGACGAAGGGGGGAGTCATCGGTGGCAGCAGAGCCTGCGGCCGCGGTAATTCCTGAGGCCGGGTTCTTCCCGGGCCTTTACACAGCGGTCCATGCCTTCTGGCTCGCCGGCATGAGCTGTGACGGCTGTTCCATCGCCGTCACCGGGGCCACCAACCCGTCGGTGGAGGACCTGCTCACCGGCCGCCTTCCTGGCCTGCCCCGCATCATTCTACACCACCCGGTTCTGGACGTCGAGGCCGGCGAGCGATTTGTTCACTGGTACGAGTTGGCGGCCCTGGGCGAGCTGGGCGCGCCCTACGTCGTCATTTATGAGGGGTCGGTCCCCGACGAGACGGTGGCGGCTGAGACCGGCGGCTACTGGTCGGGTATGGGGGTCCGGGAGGTTGACGGCTCGCCCCAGCCCATTCCAACCGCCGAATGGCTCCGGCGGCTAGCCCCTGGCGCGGCGGCGGTGATCGCCATTGGCACCTGCGCCACCTGGGGTGGTATTCCAGCCGCCGCGGGCAACCCGACGGGGGCCATGAGTGTCATGGACTTCCTCGGGCCTGACTACCGGAGCGCCCTTGGTCTACCCGTCGTCAACATCCCGGGCTGCTCGCCGGTTGGCGATAACTTCACCGAGACAGTAGCGGCCATCCTCCTTTTCCTGCAAGGTCTTGGCCCCCTGCCCGAGTTCGACGAGCTCGGTCGGCCGGCCTGGCTCTTCCGGGAGACGGTTCACCGGCAGTGCACCCGGGGCGGTTACTATGAGGAAGGAGTTTTTGCCGACGAATACGGCCGCCGGGAGTGTCTGGTCAAAATCGGCTGCTGGGGACCGGTCGTGCAGTGTAACATTACGTCGCGGGGCGCGATCAACCACCTGGGCGGATGCATGAACGTCGGGGGTGTCTGTATCGGTTGCACGATGCCTGGCTTCCCCGACCGGTTCTCGCCGTTCTATAAGGCCCCGCCGGGCTCGGCCGTCTCCAGCACGCAGGTCCGGTTTTACGGGGCCGTCACCCGCCGGCTGCGCCGCATCACCAACCAGTTTATGAACCGGGAGACCCGCTGGGATGAGGCCGGACGGGTGCCGTCCGGCTGGGGCAGGGTTGACGAGCCGCCAGCCGTCTACAAGCTGGTCCACGCCGTTTACGACGCCTTGCGACTGCGGGGCGCCGACGAGCCCGGCCGAACCAGGCCGGAAGAACAATATGCTGGCGGCTACGAGGTGCCGGCCGTGGTCGCCAGGCGGCGGAGGGGTCGCCGGTGACCGACGCCGACCTCTACTTTTTCTGGGGCATTGGGGTTGCCGTCTTTGCCGTGGTGGTCTTAATCGCGGCCGGCCTTCTCCTCTGGATTCGGGGGGCGGCCGCCGCAATTCTGGCTGAGGCCGCCACCGCGATCAGGGTCGCCGAGCAGGTCGAAAAGAACACCACCTGCCTGTGGGACCTGCGGTTCGTTAACGTCCACTTGGGCCGGGTAGCCGAAAACCTGGCCGCCCTCCGGCAGGCAGCGGGAGCCAAGCAGCCGTGACCGAAGGAGCAATTTACACCGTCTGGGTGATTTCCCTGGTAATTGCGATTGTGGTGCTGGTCGTGGTCTGGGCGCTTTTGCGTGCGGTCAATACGGTCGCGGCCGAGATTGAGGCGGGGGTTGCGACCATCTGGGCGGTCGGCCAGCGAATCGCCAACAACACCGTCCAGCTGGGGGCCCTTGAGTACACGAATGCGCTGGCCGCCGACATCCGGCGGGAAGTTCTCGGGCTGGTGGCGGCCCTGGCGCCCAGGGCCGCCGCTCTGCGTCCTGACGGTGGGAGGCCGGCCGGGTGATTATCCTGCTTACCATCATCTCGGGGATTGCGGCCGTCGGCCTTCTCGGGGTCATCGCCTACTACGCCTGGCAGGTCTCAGGGCACCTGGACCGCATCGGGGGCAATCCGACCAGCTACCTGGCGAAAATCCGCATGGGGGTCCGGGCCATTGAACGGGAAACCGCCCTGATCGGCCCGGAAGTTTCCCGGCTCAATGATACCCTCCGGCAGCTAGGTGCCGACCTGGAGGCGAACCGGGGGCTCATCGTGCAGGCCCTGACCGGAAAGCGTTCGGAGTAACTGCAATGCCGGCCGACCCGACGCCCATTTACGTAATCTGGATTATCACCCTGGTCATCGTTTACCTGGTTTTATTGCCGCTTATCACCCTTTTCCTGGTCCGGGCCGCCCGGGCGGCCCGCCGCATCGAGGCATACGCCGCCGACACCCTTGAAGCGGCCCGGGGCATCCGGCAAAATTTGGGAGCCGCTGCGGCCCTGAAGGAGACGGCCGAGCTCACCGCAACCCTGCTCCGGCAACTGGATGAGCTGGAGCGGGTAACTGCCGAGCTTGCTCGCACGGTCCGGACGGAGGCTGAGGACTGATGGGTCTGGTCCTCCTGGCACTAACCCTGATTGCCGTCCTGTGGCTTGTCCTCGTTCTGGTGGTCACCCTGGTAATTACGGGGGTCAGCCTCCGCCGGACCGTACGCATCCTTCGCGAGCTCAATACCGGTCTGGCTGGGGTTCGGGACGGCGCGGCCCCCCTGGCGGACCTGCTTGGCCCGGTGGCCGACCAGGTCGCCCGGGTTGACCGGCATGTGGGGGCCATCCGCCGGCACCTAGCGGCGGTGCTCAAAGAGAGGTGAAGTAGGGAATGTGCTTTAAAAATCTGCCGGTGGAATTTGACGAACAGGGCCGGCCGCATTTGCGGTCCGATGTTCCGAATCCTTACCGATACGAGGTCCGCTCCCTGGCCGAGCAGGAGGAGCGGATAAGAGAGCTTCTCGCCCGCAACGGCTACATCCGGAATGTCGACTTCGACCCGGTCACCCGGGTGGCGGGGGCCCTCGCCTTTCACACGGTCGTCGACCTCAAGGAACGGAAGGTCCTGGCGGCCAACTCAATGGCCACCCTCTTTCGCGGCTACGAGGTGATCTTAAAGGGCCGGGACCCGCGGGATGCGGCCTTCATCAGCAGCCGGGCCTGCGGGGTGTGCGGCGGCGTCCACGCCACCACCTCCTGTCTGGCCCTGGAGATGGCCTTCGGCATCAAGCCGCCGCCCCTGGGCATCGTCATCCGCAACATGCTCCTCTCCATCGAGTACCTTTACGACCACCCGCTGCACCTCTTCCTGCTGGCCGGCCCCGATTACTCGCAGGCCCTGGTCGAAAAAACGAATCCCAGCCTCTGGGAGCGGGCCAAACAGACCGAAGCCCCCCACGCCGCCCTCCACGGCTTTAAGACCATCGGGGACATTATGGCCGGCCTCAATCCCCTCTCGGGCTCCCTCTACCTGGAGGCCCTGCAGATGACCCGGCTCGCCCGGGAGGCGTACGTGGTTATCGGGGCGAAATACCCCCACCCCGAGACGGTTATCCCGGGCGGCGTCACCACCACCGTTTCGATCACGACCTTTAACGAAATTTACCGGCGGCTTACCGAGCTCATTGATTACAGCAAGAAGGTTGTCGCCATCTGGGACGACCTGTGCGACTTCTTTTACGACGCAAATCCCCTCTATCGCCAGGTTGGGGCCCGGCCCAAGAACCTGGCCGACCCGGGTCAGTGGGACGACCCGGAGGCTTACGATGCCAGCTATGAGCGGTGCGCCCAGTGGGGCGAACGCCGCTGGGCAACACCGGGGATAATCATCAATGGCGAGCAGGTGACAACAAACCTCCAGCTCATAAACGTCGGCCTCGAGGAGTTCGTTGAGCACTCGTATTACGAACCCTGGGAGACCTACCCGTTCCGGGCCGACCCCCTGGGCGCGCCCCTGAGTCCATACCACCCCTGGAACAAGGAGACCAAGCCCCGGCCGACGGGTCAGAGCTGGCGGGACCGGTACAGCTGGGCCACCTCGCCCCGGTGGGACCGCCAGGTTGTCGAGGCCGAGCCGGTGGCCCGGATCTGGAATACGGCCGTGGCCGGGAAGCTCCCCCACCGCCGGTTCCTGGAGCCGACCGGGACGAGCCTCAAGATGTCGCTGCCGGCCGGTAAGATGCCGGCGATGGAGCTCGAGTGGAAGGTTCCGGCCGACTGGAATGCCTTCGAGCGCAACCGGGGTCGGGCCTACTGCCTGGCCTACTCGGCCCTGATCGCCCTGGACAACTGGTTCTACGGGATGGACCTGCTCAAGCGGGGCGAGACCAGGGTCCACACGAAATTCGAGATTCCGCGGTCGGGCCGGTTCATCGGGGTCGGCTTCTGGGGGGCAGGTCGGGGCTGGCTCACCCACCATGCCGTCATTGAAAACGGCGCCATCGTTAACTACCAGATCATTACGCCGTCAACCATTAACGCCTCGCCCCGGGACCCGTGGGGCAATCCCGGACCGTACGAGGAGGCCGTGCTTAATACCCCGATCCTGGAAGAGTTTGACCGGACCGAGAACTTCGTTGGGATCGACATCCTGCGGGCCATTCGCAGCTTCGACCCGTGCATGCCCTGCACGACCCATATCATGGTCGAAGGCCAGGACCGGATGCTGGTCACGGAGGTCAACACCTGCGCCTGCGGGCTGGATGAGTGACGGCCGTGCGGGTTCTGGTGGGCGGCGTCGGCTACCACAACCTGTCCGACCACTCGGTTGGACCGATCCTGGTCGAGCGCCTCGCGGCCA
>JAUQQI010000287.1 GCA_030549955.1 Chloroflexota bacterium | reverse complement strand
GTGGGGCTTTACGTCCCGGTGGATGAGGCCCCGGGCGTGGGCGTAGGCCAGGGCCGAGGCGATCTGGGCCCCAAGCTCGCAGGCCAGGGGAATCGGCAGCGGACCTCGCTCCCGGATGAGGCTGGCCAGGGACGGCCCATCAACCCATTCCATCACCAGGAACGGCCGCCCACCCCACTCCCCGAGGTCGTAAACGCCGACGATGTGCGGGTGGTCAAGCCGGGCGGCGGCCTGGGCTTCCCGGATGAACCGCTCTCGCAAGACCCGGTCCTGGGCCAAGGCCTGGCGCAGGACTTTTACCGCAACCGGCCGGTCGAGCAGCTCATCGTGGGCCAGGTAAACTTCGGCCATGCCGCCCTCCCCAACCCGCCGGTCCAGCCGGTAGCGGCCCGCAATTACCTTCGTCGCCCGCTCCCACATACCGTCCGTTAATTGTAACCTTTTTGAGCCGCCGGAGTATAATCGTGCGGTAGAGCCGAACCATGACGGTCCAAATCCACCAGCGTTCGGCAGTCCTCGAGGCATTCCGGGCCGCCGGCATCCGTCAGGTCCTGACCGACCCGGTCGAGGTCGCAATTTTCGCTAAGGACGCCTGTCCCCTTGACCAGGCGATGCCGGCCTTCGTGGTCGTCGCCGAGTCGGCCGACGATGTGGTGGCCGCGGTACGGGTCTGCAACCGGTTCAGCCTGCCCTTCACTGCCCGGGGTGCCGGCACCGGCATTTCAGGCGGCGCCGTTCCGGTCGAAGGCGGAGTTGTTATCAGCCTGGCCAAGCTCAACCGCATCCTCGAGGTTGACCCCGAAAACCGATGCGCCTGGGTTGGGCCGGGCCTGGTTAACCTGCAGCTGTCGGAGCACGTCCGGCCCTACGGCCTGCATTATGCCCCTGATCCTTCGTCTTACATGGTCTCGACCATCGGGGGCAATGTCGCCGAAAACGCCGGCGGCCCCCACTGCCTGGCCTACGGGGTGACGACAAACCATATCCTGGGGCTGGAGCTCGTCCTGCCGACGGGTGAGGTTGTAACCCTCGGCGGGAAGGCCGCCGAATACCCCGGCTTCGACCTGCGGGGGCTCGTGGTCGGGTCTGAAGGGACCCTGGGCATCGTCACCAGAGTCCTCGTCAAGCTTACCCCAAATCCACCGGAACTCCGGACCCTGCTTATAAGTTTCAGGTCGCTGGCCGATGCGGCCGCGGCCGTCTCGGCCGTTATCGCCGCCGGGGTCATCCCGGTCGCCCTCGAGATGATGGACCGGCCCTGTCTGGAAGTCATCGAAGAATACGTCCACGCCGGCTACCCGGCCGACGCCGAAGCGGTCCTGATTGTCGAGGTCGACGGCCTTCCCGGCAAGGTCGCGGCCGAAGCCGAACAGGTCGCCCAAATCGCCCGGGCCCACAACGCCGTCGAAGTGAGGCTTGCAACCGACCCCGAACAGCGGGCCCGCCTCTGGTTCGGCCGGCGGGCGGCCTTCGGGGCCATCGCCAAACTCAAGCCAAATTACTACCTCCACGATTTCGTCGTGCCCCGCACCCGGCTGGTTGAGGTCCTCACCCAGATTCGGACCATCTGCGAAAAGTACGGCTTCGTACCCTTGAACGTCTTCCACGCTGGGGATGGGAATCTTCACCCCCTTATCGTTTACGATTACGCCGAGGCCGGGGCCTACGAGCGGGCCCTCCGGGCCGGGCAAGAAATAATCCGGGTCTGCATTGCCGCCGGTGGGACCCTCTCAGGGGAGCACGGCATCGGCATCGAAAAGCGGGACCTGATGCCCCTGGTCTTCAGTCCGGAGGACCTGGCCGCGATGCGCCGGCTCAAACGGGCCTTTGACCCCAACAACCTGGCGAACCCGGATAAGCTTCTACCCCTTGAAACCGCCGGCCAGGAGGCGGCCCACTGAGATGGCGGTTTCGGCCGACCTGCGGGAGACCCTCGTCGGGCTGGTCGGTCCGGAGAATGTGCTCACCGGCCCGGAGACTCTCCTTTACGCCGTCGACGGCGTCGCCCCGAAAGCCGTCGTCTTCCCTGAAACCCGGGACCAGGTGCGGGAAATTGTCCGGGCCGCCCGCCGGGAGCGGCTCGGGGTTCTCCCCTTCGGCGGGGGCACAAAGGTCGGTTTTGGCAATCCGCCGGCCGCCTATGACATTGCGGTCGTAACCCGCCGGCTTAACCGGGTGGTCGACTACAGCCCGGCGGACCTGACGGTCGTGGTCGAGGCCGGCCTGGGCTTCGACCGGCTCACCGACCTGCTCCGGCGGGAGGGGCAGTTTCTGCCCCTCGACCCGGTCGGCCCCGGCCGGTCGACGGTCGGCGGAATTGTGGCCGCCGGCCTGGGCGGACTGCGCCGGGCCTTTTACGGGCCGCCCCGGGACTGGGTGCTGGGGGTTGCGGCGGTTGCGGGCGACGGCGAGCTCATCAGGGGCGGCGGCCGGACCGTAAAAAACGTCTCCGGTTACGACCTGTGCCGGCTTCTTGCCGGCTCCTGGGGAAGCCTCGGGATTATTGTCGAGCTGTGCTTTAAGGTTTTCCCACTGCCACCCGAAGATGTTCTGGCCGTACTAGGCCTGCCCGCGCCCGCAGACCTGTTCGGCCTGGGCCGGGATGTCTGGCGGCAGGTGCCCTACCCGGCCGCCATCCTGGGTCTGGATGCCGAGTCGGCCCGGACACTCACCGGCCGGGGCCCGGCGGGCGGGGCCTTGCTGGTCCTCTTTTCCGGGGTCAGGCCCGACCTGGAATCTCAGCTCAGCCAGCTCCGCTCGGTGGCTGGCGGTCGGGCCGAGTTCTTTGAAGTGGTCCGGGATGACGACCTGCCGGGCCTCTGGGCCCGGCTTTGCGACCACCCCGACCTCGTCGGCCGGGACCTCCCGGTCTGGGTCCGCCTTTCGGTGCCGCCGGCCGAAATCGGGGCCTTTGCCCCCAATGTTGCTGGCCGCCGGTTCCTGGCCGATATCGCCGGCGGGATAATAAACCTTTACCGGGAACCGGACGACCCGGCCGGCATGGTCGACCTGCGCCGGCGGGCAAATGCCGCCGGCGGAAGCCTGGCCCTGGGCCGGGCGCCAGCAGCACTCAAGGCGGCCTTCCCGGCCTGGGACGCTCTACCAGCCCCTGAGCTTATGGACCGGGTCAAACGGGCCCTTGATCCCGACGGAATCCTTTCGCCGGGCCGACTAGTTCGCTGAAATGGACCATCAGGTTAAGGTTGCCACCCTGATACCCGGTCAGCGGACGGCAGCAGGCCCGCTGGCCGATGATATCCGCCGCTGCGTGGCCTGCGGCATCTGCCTGACCGTCTGCCCAACTTATCAGGTAACCCTCGAAGAATGGCAGTCGCCCCGGGGCCGAATCGCCGCGATGCGGGCGGTGGCCGAGGGACGGGCGCCCCTGAACGAACGGTTTGCGGCCTTCATGTACGACTGCCTTGCCTGCCGGGCCTGCGAGGCGGTCTGCCCCAGCGGGGTGCCCTTCGGCCGGATGGTCGAAGCCGCCCGGGTCGAGGCCGAGCGGGTGGTTCGGCGGCCGCTGACGGTCCGGCTTAGCCGATGGATTCTCCTTAACTGGGCCCTCAAGAGCCGCCGGCGCTTTGCGAGGTTCGTCCGGCTCCTTGACCTTTACCGGAAAATCCCGGGCCGCCGGGTCCTCGCCGGGATTGCGCCGGGCCTGAAGATGGCCGAAGCCCAGTTCGGCCAGGCGACGGACCGGGTTGATTTGCCCGAGCGGCTGACTCCGGCCGGCCCGGTGGCCGGGCGGGCCGTTCTTTTAACCGGATGTGTGATGGACTTCTGGTTCCGGCCAGCCCACCTGGCCACAGCCCGGACCCTGGTGGCCGCCGGCTACGAGGTGGTTATTCCCCGGGACCAGTGGTGCTGCGGGGCCCTCCACTTCCACAACGGTCAGCCGGAGAATGGCCGCCGGCTTGCCGCTGACCTGGTCCGGACGGTTTTAAACTACGGCCCGGATGTGATTGTCACGAATTCGGCTGGCTGCGGCTCGGTTCTCAAAGAATACGCGGAACTTTTAGCCGAAACGCCGGGGGCCGAAGCCGCCGTCGAATTCGGCCGCCGGGTCCGGGATATCCATGAGGTCCTCCTTGCGGCGCCGGAACTCCCGAACCTGCGGCCGGTGCGCCGGCGGGTGGTGGTCGAAAACCCCTGCCACCTGGTCCACGCCCAGCGGCTTGCTGGGGTAACCCGTCAACTGCTGGGCCGGGTGCCCGAGCTTGAGGTTATCGAGCCACGGGATGCGAACCGGTGTTGCGGGGCGGCGGGTATCTTCGGCCTGGAGCGGCCCGATATGTCAGCCCGCCTGCTCAATGATAAGCTCGCCGCCCTGGAGCCCTTCCGGCCAGACGAGATTGTGAGCGCAAACCCCGGTTGCCTGCTCCAGCTTCGGACTGGCGCCCGGGAGCGGGGCTGGAACATCCCGATTCGGCACCCGGTTGAGCTTTTTGCCGAGGGGCTGGCTGATGGCTAGCAATGGGCCGAACGGTCGTCCGCCAGATCCTCCCAACCGAAGAAGACGAGCTCTACCTGTTGCTGGAGCACTCGAATCCGGAGCTCGCCCGCCGGGCCCGGGCGATTCTGCTGGTCGGCCGACAGGGCCTCAGCATCCGGGGGGCAGCCCAGGCCGTCGGGGCCTCGCCGGCAACGGTCCGGCGGTGGGTCCGGGCCTTTAACGCCGGCGGGATTGGGGGCCTTCTACCCCGACGGCCGGGCCGGTGAAGGCCCGGGCCTTTCGTTGTATAAATTAGCGTGTACTGGTCCTGGGAAACGATTCCGGTCGAATACAAGACCATCGGGCTCGGGCTGGTTTCGCTAGGTTTGATGGTCTGGGGGATCACAACCCTGGTTCGGGGCCAAGGCGGCGGCTGGGCAACCCTCGGCGGCCTCGTCCTCCTCGTGGCGGCGATGGTGGTTCCTTTTTGGGGCTTCCTTTCGGGGAATTTCCGGCCGATTGTTACCATCGTCTTCGTGTTCCGGGTCGTGTCGGTGGCTTACGAGGAGTTCCTCCGCTTCCTGCGGACCCTGCCGTTCTAGGCCCGAACTTACCGGCCGCGGGCGGCGTCCGGCGGGGTCGGGGCCGGGGCTGGGGCCGGCTCGAGCGGCGGCACCGGCCGGCAAAGTCGGGCCAGGGCGGCCTCGGGGGCAGGTGGGGCTTCGGCAGGGGCCCAGCTCACGCGGGTCCCCACGCCCGGCCTTAAGAGGCGGCAGCGAACGACCCCGGCCGGCACTCGGGTCAGCCAGGGCCCGAGTTCGACGTTATAGGCCCGGGCCGGACCCGGCAGGGAGAG
>JAUQQI010000031.1 GCA_030549955.1 Chloroflexota bacterium | reverse complement strand
GAATTTGTTGTTAACCTTAACCTTGGCTCCCATCAGGCCTCAGCCTGGGCATCGGACCTGACCGAAGAGTATGTCCGGCTCAACAGCGTGTATACTACGTAGGGCAGGTTCCAGAAGATGGGCAGTTCCGGTACCCGGCCCCTGGTTGTCAAAATCGGCGGGAGCACCCTCGGCGCCGAAGACACAACCCTCGAGGACCTGGCGTGGCTTGCCCGCCAGGCCGTGCGACCGGTCCTGGTTCACGGTGGGGGTCCCCTCATCAGCGACTGGCAGCGCCGGCTCGGCCTTGAGCCCCGATTTATCCGGGGCCTCCGGGTCACCGATGAGCCGAGCCTTGAGGTGGCAATAGCGGTCCTGGCCGGTCTGGTTAACAAGCAGCTGGTTGCCAATCTCCAGGCTTTCGGGGTCCGGGCGGTGGGCCTGGCCGGGGTTGACGGGGCTTTGATCCGGGCCCGGCCGGCTGACCCCGACCTGGGGTTTGTCGGGCAGGTCGAGCGGGTCGATGTCGGGCTACTTGAGCGGTTGCTGGAAGACAGCTACCTGCCGGTCATTGCCCCGGTTGGGATTTATCTTGAGGCCGTTGGCGATGGGGTCCGCCCGGTCTGTCTGAACCTGAATGCCGACACCGTTGCCGGGGAGCTGGCGGCGGTCCTTGGGGCCGATTTGATTTTCCTGACGGACACCCCCGGGGTTCTGGATGGGATGGGGCAGACGATTCCTGAATTGACGCCGGCCCGGGCCGTTGCCCTTGTCGAGGGCGGGGTCGCCCGGGGCGGGATGATCCCGAAGGTTGAGGCCTGCGTGCGGGCTGTCGAGGCCGGGGGCACGGCCTGGGTCATCGATGGGAGGGTTTCGGGCAGTCTGCGGCGGCTCGTCTTCGGGGAGGGTGTCGCCGGCACCGTCTTCCGAACGGGCTGAGGTGGGACGGGAAGCGGGATTGGCGGATAGGGGTTGATGTGGCGAGGGACCCCTTTTCGGAGATCGACTGGGACCGGCTGACCCGGCCCAGGCCCCCCCGCCGCCGGCCAGGTTGCGGGTTCGGGTTTCTCGTCTGGGCCGGGGCCGGCCTCCTCGGTCTTTTCGTCCTCGGGCTCATCCTTACTGAGGTCTACGTTGCGTACCTCTGGTTCGACTCCCTCGGGTTCAGCTCAGTTTACGTTACCCGCCTCCGAACCCAGGCCCTGGCTTTCCTCGGGGGGAGCCTGGCAGCCGCGGCTGTTTTCGGCATCAACCTGCTGGCCGCCTCCCGGATTATCGGCCGGCGTCCCCGTTTCGGGGCCGTCTTCCGGGAGGTGGGCGGGCCGGCCATCCCCCGACCGGTCGTCGGGGCGGCCCTGGCCGCTGGCAGCCTGATTTTCGGCGGGATCGTCGCCGGACGGTGGCTGACTTTTCTTGAGTGGCTTAATGCCGAGCCCTTCGGCCTCACCGAGCCTATTCTGGGCCAGGAGATTGGTTTTTACCTCTTCACCCTGCCCGTGCTCCGGTTCACGGTTTCAGGCCTGATTGCGATGCTGGTCGTTGCCCTCATCGGCACCGGGGTCTATTACCTGGTCAGTCTCTCAGCCGAAGAGGGCTGGTCAGGGAAGGTCGTCGTGCCGGGGACGGTGGTGGCCCATCTGGCCGTTATTGGGGGGACGCTCGCCCTGGCCCTGGCCGCCAACTACGTGGTTGCGGGTTACGAGGTCGTCTACTCAACCCGGGGAGTTGTGCCTGGGGCCAGTTACGCCGACGTGAACGCCCAGCTTCCGGCCTTCCGGGTCCTGACCGGCCTGAGCCTGCTCCTGGCGGCGAGCCTTTTCGCGGTTCCGCTGGCCGGCCTCAGACCGGCCGGGCTGGCCGCGGCCGTCTGGGTTGTGGTGGCGGTTCTGGGCGGGGCCGTTTACCCGAACCTGGTTCAGCAGTTCGAGGTCCGGCCGACCGAACTCGCCCGGGAGCGCCCGTACATCGAGAACACCATCCGGATGACCCGCCTCGCCTTTGGCCTCGACCGGATCCGGGAGGTTCCGTATGAGATTGATGGGCAGCTCACCCCGGAGGCGATTCGGCAGAACCGGCCGACCCTGGATAATGTCCGGCTCTGGGACTGGCGGCCGACCCTGACGGTCTACCAGCAGATTCAAAGCATCCGGCCCTACTACGAGTTCGTGGACGTGGACATCGACCGGTACGTTATTGACGGCCGGTACCGCCAGGTGCTCCTGTCGGCCCGGGAGCTTTCCGACCAGCTTCCAGCCGGAGCCAACACCTGGCAGAACCGGCATCTGGTCTTTACCCACGGCTATGGGGTCGTGATGAACCCGGTCAATGAGGTTGGGCCGGAGGGCCTGCCCAGGTTTTTCATTAAGGACATCCCCCCAACCGGGCTTATTCGGATTGAGCGGCCGGAGATCTATTACGGGGAGCGGGTCCACAACTACGTGATTGTCAATACCCTCGCATCCGAGTTCGACTACCCGCGTGGGGACGAGAATGTCTATTCGAGTTACGCCGGGCGGGGCGGGGTCCGGCTTGACTCGTGGCTCCGCCGGGCCGCCTTCGCCTGGTTCCTAGGCGACCCGAACATTATCCTGAGCAACTTTATAACCGACGAGAGCCGGGTTCTCTTTCGGCGAAATATCCAAGAACGGCTTGAAGCGATTGCGCCGTTTCTTACGTTTGACTCCGACCCGTATATTGTCATCGCCGACGGCCGCCTGGTCTGGATTATCGACGCCTATACAACCAGCACTTATTTCCCCCATGCTCAGTATTACCGGACACGGACGGCAAACTTTAACTACATTCGGAATTCGGTTAAGGTCACCGTCGACGCCTACGACGGGACGGTGACCTTTTACGTCTTCGACCCGCAGGATCCCATCATCCGGGTTTACCAGAAGATTTTCCCGGAGCTGTTTGTCCCGGTGGACCGGGCCCCGGAGAGTATAAAGGCCCATTTCCGGTATCCGGAGGGTCTCTTTCGGGCCCAGGCTGAGCTTTACCGGGTCTACCACATGACTGAGCCGACCGTCTTCTACAACCGGGAGGACCTGTGGGAGATTCCGAAGGAGCTTGTCGGTGCCCGGCGCGAGGTCGTTGACGTGGAGCCCTACTACGTGATCATGCGGCTGCCGGGCGAGGCCCGGGAGGAGTTCGTGCTGATTCAGCCATTTGTGGCCGCCCGGCGGCCAAACATGGTCGCCTGGCTGGCGGCCCGGTCCGATCTGCCGGCCTACGGGGACATGGTGGTCTACAAGTTCACCAAGGAGACCATCGTCTTCGGGCCCATCCAGGTCGAAGCCCGTATCGACCAGGACCCCCAGATTTCGGCCCAATTCACCCTCTGGAGTCAGGCCGGCTCGGACATTATCCGGGGTAACCTCCTCGTGATTCCGCTCGACCGGTCGATTATCTACGTGGAGCCGATTTACCTCCAGGCCGAGCGGGGCCAGATCCCGGAGCTCAAGCGGGTGGTGGTGGCAATCGGCGACCGGCTTGCGATGGAGGCAAGCCTGGAGGAAGCCCTGGCGCGGGTTGCAGGGCTCCCGGTTCCGGCCCAACCGCCTCCCACGGGGCCGTCGCCGGTTGCAGGCACCGTGGCCGACCTTGTCCGCCAGGCCAAGGAGGCTTACGACCGGGCCCTGGAACGCCTCCGGCAGGGCGACTGGGCCGGCTACGGCGAGGCCCTGAAGGACCTGGAGGCCGTCCTCAACCGGCTCATACAGGAGACCGGGCCCCGTTAGGGGCCCGACCGGAATTTGCGGCCGAGGGCGGCGACCAGTCCGACCAAACCGGCCGGGTAGACCCGCATCAGCAGGATAACAAGGAGGGCGAAGAGAACCATCCGGGCCTCGCCCGAGAGCCGCAGGGCTTCGGCGAGGCCCTCGGCGACCACCGCCCCGACGACCGGTCCCCAGAATGAGCGGAAGCCCCCGAGGACAACGGCGATGATAATAAAGGCCATCTCACTGAACCTGACCTGCGATGGGGCAAGCAGGCCGACGTAGTGGCCGTAGACAGCCCCGATGAGGCCGGCCGTGGCGGCGCTCAGGGTGAAAATAAACTTCTTCCACCGGACGATGTCAATGCCCCGAACGGCGGCGGCTTCTTCGTCGTCCCGGATGGCCCGGATGCGCAGGCCCACCTTCGAGCGGAGAATGACCGCCGCCAGCAGCAGCGCCCCGGCGGTGAGGGCCAGAAAGATGTAATAATTGGGCACCGGGTCGAGGGTGCCGAGAAGCAGGGGCACGATCAGGCCCATATCCCCCCGGGTGATCTGGTAATTGACCGAAAGGAGGATTCGCAACGACTCGGCGAAGGCCCAGGTCGTGATGGCCAGGTAAATCCCCCGCATCCGGAGGGTTAAGCTCCCCAGGATATACCCGCTCAGGGCAGCGGCCAGGGTGCCGGTCAGGATCCCGGCCCAGACCGGGAGCCCCAGGGCGAGCACCGTCCCGGCCGAGGCGTAGGCGCCGAGGGCCGCAAAGGCGTGGTGGGCGAGGGAGAACTGCCCGGTATAGCCGGCAATCAGGTTCCAGGAAACGCCGAGTACGGCGTAGTAGAGGGCCACGATGGCGACGTGGACCCCGTAGGCGCTCAGTACGTAGGGGACGGCCAGGGCGGCGGCCACAGCGACGCCAATGGCGCCCGGGCCGGCGGCCCGGGCGGCCCACCGGGTCAGCGCCGGGCCCGGCTTTGGGGTTGAAACTGCCGTGCGAACCTCCCCGAATCCGTCCAACGCTAGACCCGCCGCTCCCGTTCGCCGAAGATGCCCTGCGGCCGCAAAAAAAGCATCGCAATCAAGAACACAAACCCGTAGAGGTCCTGGTAGGCGGGCGAGATAAAGACCGCCCCGAAGCTTTCGACCAGCCCAAGCAAAAAAGCCGCGACGACGCTGCCGGTCAGCGACCCGAGGCCCCCGATGACGATGATCTCGAAGCCCTTGACGGTGCTCACGGCCCCGTTCGTCGGGTAGACGAGAAAGACCGGGGCCAGCAGGGCGCCGGCGGCCGCCGCCAGGGCCACCCCGAGCCCGAAGGCGAGGGCATCCAGCCGGCGGACGTCGATGCCGGCGACCTCAGCACCGACCCGGTTCTGGGCGGCCCCGAGAAAGGCCAGCCCCAGCCAGGTCCGCCGGACCAGGACGTAGAAGCCGGCCAGAATCATCGCCGCGCCGGCGGCGGCCGCAAGTCGACTGCCATTAACGGAGATGCCCCCGACGGTCACCAGGGGCAAATATTCCGGGGGTGACCCTTGGTGGGGTCCGGCCAGAGTCGCGGCGAGGGTCTGGGTGAGGACCGAGAGGGCAACGGTGACGATGG
>JAUQQI010000225.1:2048-5307 GCA_030549955.1 Chloroflexota bacterium | reverse complement strand
ATCGCCCGGGCCGAGGAGAACATCCAGAAGCTGGAGGCCCTCTACCGCCGCGGCCTCATCACCGAACAGGAGCGGTACGAGGAGGCGATCCGGGTCTGGGAGGAGGCGACCGACGAGATCACGAAGAAGATCGAGGAACAGATGGACAAATGGGTCTCGGTCTATATGATGGCGACCTCGGGGGCCAAGGGTAACATCGCCCAGATCCGGCAGATGGGCGGGATGCGGGGCCTGATGAGTGACCCGACGGGGCGGATTATCGACCTGCCGATTATTTCCAACTTCCGGGAGGGCTTGAGCGTCCTGGAATACTTCATCTCGACCCACGGGGCCCGGAAGGGGCTGGCCGACACCGCCCTGCGGACGGCGGACTCGGGTTACCTCACCCGCCGGCTGGTCGACGTCGCCCAGGATATCATCATCCGGGAGGAAGACTGCGGCACCAACCTGGGCATCTGGATCACCCGCATGCCCGAGGAGGAGATGATGGTGCCGTTCGAGGAGCGGATCCTGGGCCGGTATGCGGCCCTGCCGGTCCAGCACCCGGAGACGGGCGAGGTTATCGTCGATGTCAACCACGAGGTCGATGAGGACGCCGTTGAGAGGATCGTCCGGGCGGGAATCACCCAGGTCTACGTCCGGTCGCCGCTGACCTGCCAGGCCCGGTACGGGCTGTGCCGGTACTGCTACGGCCGGGACCTCGCCCGGCGCAGGCTCGTCGAGCTTGGGGAGGCGGTCGGCATCATTGCCGCC
Source organism: Chloroflexota bacterium (assembly GCA_030549955.1). Taxonomy (GTDB): domain Bacteria; phylum Chloroflexota; class Dehalococcoidia; order JAUQQI01; family JAUQQI01; genus JAUQQI01. Next base: position 4,554 of record JAUQQI010000225.1, on the reverse strand, counting down.
CAGTCCATCGGCGAGCCGGGCACCCAGCTCACGATGCGGACATTCCATACCGGCGGCATTGCCCAGCAGGACATCACGACGGGTCTGCCGCGGGTCGAAGAGCTCTTTGAAGCCCGAACCCCGAAGAACCCGGCCATTGTCGCCGAGATTGACGGGGTCGTCGACATCATCGAAGAACCGGGCGGAACCCGCAAGCTGAAGGTCGTGAGCTCGGAGGTCTACCCCTACGAGCTAACGGTCCCGCCCGAGTTCGAGGTGGTGGTGACCGACGGCGATTACGTGCCGACGGGCGGGGTGGTTGCCCGGCGCCGGGATGTTAGCGAGGAGGCCCTGCCGGCCCTGCCGGATGCGGTTCTTCCGGCCCCGGTGGACGGGACGGTCCGGGTTGTCGACGGGATGGTCATCATCAACCATGAGGAGCGGGACGAGCGGGAGTACGAGGTGCCGGCCCAGCAAATGATTCGGGTCGAGCCGGGCCAGCGGGTCAAGGCCGGCGACCAGCTTACGGATGGGGTTGTCCGGCCGCAGGATATCCTGCGGATTCAGGGGCGTGAGGCCGTCCAGCTCTACCTGGTTCGGGAGATCCAGAAGGTCTACCGCCAGCAGGGCGTCAACATCAACGACAAGCACATCGAGGTCATCGTCCGGCAGATGCTCCGGAAGGTCCAGGTCGAGTCGCCGGGCGATACCGACCTTTTGCCCGGCGAGCTGGTGGACCGGTTTGCCTACGAAGAGATAAATGCCAGGGTCTTGGCTGAGGGCGGCGAGCCGGCGACGGCCAAGACGGTCCTGCTGGGAATAACGAAGGCCTCACTAACGACCGACTCGTGGCTGGCGGCGGCGTCGTTCCAGGAGACGACCCGGGTCCTGACCGAGGCCGCCGTTAAGGGCGCGGTCGACCGGCTCATCGGGCTGAAGGAGAACGTGATCATCGGCCGGCTTATCCCGGCCGGGTCCGGCTTCCGTGCCCGTCAGCTGGCCCGGCTGCGACAGGCCGAGGAGCGGCTGGCCCTCAGGGAAGCGTTCGGGGCGCTTGAGGGAGGGCTGCCCTTGCCTGACCTTGACACGGCGTCCAGTTGAATGTTAAATTCACAATTGGACGTTAGTTAGGCCCAACGACAGACGGGATAGGTCGAAGAACCAGGGGCTGATAACGGTCCGCAATGGCGGGCAGGTTCAGTACCGCCTGGTTTTTCGGCCTATCACTGTGGTTGGTAGAGCGGCAAAAGGAGGGGTAACTTAGATTTGCCGACAGTAAACCAGCTTGTAAGAAACGGGCGCACGAAGGTCCGGAAGAAGCCGAAGGCGCCGGCCTTGCGATATTACTATAACTCCCTGAAGCGGGAGCTGATTCGGGGCCAGGGCTCGCCTCAGAAACGGGGCGTTTGCATCCAGGTGCGAACCATGACCCCGAAGAAGCCGAACTCGGCCCTGCGTAAAATCGCCCGGGTCCGACTGAGCAATGGGCTGGAGGTCACCGCCTACATCCCGGGCGAGGGGCACAACCTCCAGGAGCACTCGGTCGTGCTCGTGCGGGGCGGGCGGGTTAAGGACCTGCCGGGTGTCCGGTATCACATCATCCGGGGCGCCCTCGATGCCGCCGGGGTCAAGAACCGCCGCCAGGGACGGAGCAAGTACGGCGCCAAGCGTCCGAAGTCCTGAACTCGGGCCTCGGCTTTCTTCCCCCTGGTTCGGACGGCCGGAAGTCCGGCCGCCGGGTTTGAACTCAGCTCGCTGATCTCAGAGTCCCGGGAACGTGCGCCCGGGGCTTGTTATCTTGGGAGGTTCGGTATGCCACGGCGTGGTAAGGTGGAACGGCGGCCTATTCCGCCCGACCCGAAATACGGAAACGTGTGGGTTCAGAAGTTTATAAACAAAGTGATGCGTGATGGCAAAAAGACGGTCGCCGAGAAGATCGTCTACGGCGCGTTTAACATTATCCAGGGCCAGACGGGCCGGAACCCCGTCGAGGTCTTCGAGCAGGCGGTCCGCAACGCGATGCCGGTCCTGGAGGTCCGGCCGCGGCGGGTTGGGGGTGCCACCTATCAGGTGCCCATTGAGGTCCGGCCTGAGCGTCGTGTCAGCCTGGCGATGCGCTGGCTCATTGAGTCGGCCCGTAATCGCCCGGGCAAAACGATGATCGAGAAGCTCGCGGCCGAGCTTATGGATGCCGCCCGGGGCACGGGCGCGACCATTAAGCGCCGGGACGACCTGCACAAGATGGCCGAGGCGAACCGGGCCTTTGCCCATTACCGGTGGTAAGCTATGCCAAGACCTGTCCCGATTGAGCGAGTTCGAAATATCGGCATTATTGCCCATATCGACGCCGGCAAGACGACGACGACCGAGCGCATCCTCTTTTACACCGGTCGAACCTACAAGCTCGGTAGCGTCGATGAGGGCACGGCGGTTATGGATTGGATGGAGCAGGAGCGGGAGCGCGGCATCACGATTACGGCCGCGGCCACGACCTGCTTCTGGCGGGACCACCAGATAAATATCATCG
>JAUQQI010000225.1:0-1976 GCA_030549955.1 Chloroflexota bacterium | reverse complement strand
ATATCATCGACACACCGGGGCACGTCGACTTCACCGTCGAGGTGGAGCGGAGCCTGCGTGTCCTCGATGGGGGTGTTGTCGTCCTCGACGCCGTAGCCGGTGTCCAGCCCCAGTCGGAGACGGTCTGGCGGCAGGCTGATAAGTACCGGGTGCCCCGGATCTGCTTCGTTAACAAGATGGACCGGGTCGGGGCAAACTTCTGGCGGACCGTTCAGATGATCCGGGACCGCCTGAAGGCCCGGCCGGTGGCCGTCCAGGTCCCGCTCGGGGTCGAAAGCAACTTTACCGGTGTGATCGACCTGGTCGAGGAGAAGGCCATAATTTACACCGATGAGCTCGGAACTGCCCCCCAGATTACGGAGATTCCGCCGGAGTACGCTGATGAGGTTGCCCGCCGGCGGGAAGAGATGCTGGAGGCCGTTGCCGAAACCGATGAGGCCCTGCTGACCAAGTACCTGGAGGGCGAACCGATAACCCCGGCCGAGATCAGGGCGGCCCTGCGCCGGGCAACCATAGGTGGTCAGCTCGTTCCGGTCCTGGCCGGGAGCGCCTTAAGGAACAAGGGTATTCAGCCCCTTCTCGATGCCGTCGTCGATTACCTGCCGTCGCCGGCGGATATGCCCCCGGTCCAGGGAACTGACCCGAATACGGGCGAGGTCATTCACCGGCGGCCCGGCGACGACGAGCCGGTGGCGGCCCTGGCCTTTAAGGTGATGGTTGACGAATATGTCGGCCGGCTGGTGTATATCCGGGTCTATTCGGGCGTGCTGACGTCGGGCCAGCAGGTTCTTAATGTCAGCAAGGGCGTTCGGGAGCGGATCGGCCGGCTCCTCCAGATGCACGCCAACTACCGGGAGGAGATAAGCGAGGTCTATGCCGGTGGGATTGCGGCCGCGGTTGGCCTCCGGGCGACATCGACCGGCGATACCCTGGCCGACCCGAATGCGCCGATCCTGCTGGAGCCGCCCAAGTTTCCCGAGCCGGTTATCTCGGTTGCTATTGAGCCGAAGACCAAGGCTGACCAGGACCGGCTCTCCATCGCCCTGGCCCGCCTGGCCGAGGAGGACCCAACCTTCCGGGTCCGGGTTGACCCCGAGACCGGCCAGACCCTCATCTGGGGGATGGGCGAGCTGCACCTCGAGGTTCTGGTTGACCGGATGCTCCGGGAATACAAGGTTGGGGCCAAGGTCGGCCGGCCTCAGGTCGCCTACCGGGAGACGATTACGGTCCCGGCCGAGGCCGAGGGCCGGTTTATCCGGCAGACCGGCGGCCGCGGTCAGTACGGCCACGTCTGGCTCCGGCTTGAGCCCCTGCCCCGGGGGTCGGGATTTGAGTTTGTTAACAAGATTGTCGGCGGGGTGATCCCGAAGGAGTTCATCCCGGCCGTCGAGGCCGGTGTCCGGGAGGCCATGGAGACCGGCGTCCTGGCCGGCTACCCGATGGTGGATATCCGGGTTATCCTCTTCGACGGGAGCTACCACGAGGTTGACTCGTCGGAGTTCGCTTTCAAGCTGGCAGCCCAGATTGGCTTCAAGAACGCGGCCCAACGGGCCAGGCCGGTGCTGCTCGAGCCAATTATGCGGGTTGAAGTGACCATCCCGGAGGAGTTCCTGGGGGATGTCGTCGGCAACCTGACGGCCCGCCGGGGCCATATCCTCGGGATCGAGGCCCACGATGGGACCCAGGTCATCCGGGCGCTCGTTCCGCTGGCAGAAATGTTCGGGTATGCGACCGACCTGCGCTCGCTAACCCAGGGCCGCGGGAGCTTCGTAATGGAGTTCGACCACTACGAAGAGGTTCCGGTGAACATTGCCGAGGGGGTAGTCTCGAAAGTCAAAGTCTAACCGGGAGGAGAATGTCATGTCCAAGCCGAAGTTTGAGCGGAAGAAGCCGCATGTGAATGTTGGGACGATTGGGCACATTGACCATGGGAAGACGACCCTTACGTCGGCGATAACGAAGGTGTTGTCGCTTAA
>JAUQQI010000118.1:4990-5315 GCA_030549955.1 Chloroflexota bacterium | reverse complement strand
CGACATCGCCCGCGGAACTACGGCGGCCCTCGGGCTTGACGGATTCGGGGTTATTAATCTGGGAAGCGACCGGCCGGTTGAGCTCAACCGGGTAATTCTCACCATCGAGGGCATCCTCGGTCGGCAGGCTGTCATCGACCGGCGACCCCGGCACCCGGCCGACGTCCAGGCCACCTGGGCGGATATCTCCCGGGCCCGGGAGCTTCTCGGCTGGCAGCCGGAGGTCGACCTGGAAACCGGCCTTGAACTCACGGTAAGCTGGTATTTGGCAAATCGCGACTGGGCCCGGGACGTCGAGGTCGAAGACTGAGCAGGTTGAAAGTGG
>JAUQQI010000118.1:0-4980 GCA_030549955.1 Chloroflexota bacterium | reverse complement strand
CGATGGGGGGATATTCACGACCCCAAGGGAGCTGGGGACCGTGGGGATGCTGCGCCTGGCCCGAGGAATCCTGACGGGGCTGGCCCTGGTGACGGCCTTTGGCCGGGTCCACCCCACCATTGGCTTCGACATCGACCCCGAGCGCATCCGGGAACTTAAGGCCGGCCATGACCGCAACCTGGAGTTCTCGGCCGAAGAGATCCGGGCCCCTCACCTGGAGCTAACCGCGGACCCGGCCGCCCTGCGCCGGGCCCGGTTTATCATCGCGGCGATTCCGACCCCGGTCGATGCGGCCAAACAGCCCGACCTTTCGCTGCTGGTTGGGGCCAGCCGCCTTATCGGCCAGAACCTTTCGCCCGGAACGGTGGTGGTTTATGAGTCGACGGTTTATCCCGGGGCTACCGAGGAGGTCTGCGTCCCTGAGCTTGAGGGGGCCTCGGGCCTTAAGGCCGGCCGGGATTTCAAGGTTGGGTATTCGCCCGAGCGGATAAATCCCGGGGACCCGGAGCACACCCTTGAGAAGATTGCCAAGGTGGTGGCTGGGCAGGACCCGGAGACGACGGAGCTTATGGCCCGGGTATACGGGCTGGTGGTCAGGGCCCCGATACACCGGGCGCCCGATATCCGGACGGCCGAGGCGGCTAAGGTCATCGAAAATGTCCAGCGGGATTTAAACATTGCGTTGATGAACGAGCTGGCGATACTTTTTCACCGGCTTGGGCTTGATACCCGGGAGGTGCTTAAGGCGGCCCGGACGAAGTGGAACTTTGTGGGGGTGGAGCCCGGGCTGGTGAGCGGTCACTGCATCCCGGTTGACCCGTATTATCTGACATACAAGGCCCAGCAGGTTGGGCACCACCCGGAGCTTATACTGGCCGGGCGGCGGATAAACGAGTACATGCCTGTGTATATTGCCCAGCAGACGGTGAAGCTGCTGATTCGGGCTGGTCGGGTGGTGCAGGGTTCGAGGGTTCTGGTGCTGGGTGTGACGATAAAGGAGGGGGTGCGGGACACCCGGAACAGCCGGGTGGTGGAGCTGGTGCGGGAACTTGAGGAGTACGGGGTGGAGGTTGAGGCGTATGACCCGCTGGTTGGGGCCGGGGCCATTGAAAAAGAGCTTGGGTTGCGGGCGGCGGAAGGGGACCCATTTGCTGGTGGTAGCCGCTATGATGGGGTTGTGCTGGCGGTGAAGCACCGGGTGCTGGTTGAGCGTGGGGCTGAAGGTTTTCTCGGGCTTTTGCGTTCGGATTCGGGCCCCGGGGTGATTGTCGATGTGCGGGGGGCGCTGGCCGGGGCCTTCCAGGATAGCCCCAACGTCATCTACTGGAGCCTGTGATGCGGGCCCTTATTACGGGTGGTGCCGGGTTTATCGGGTCGCACCTGGCGGAGGCCCTACTTAACCGGGGCGACCGGGTCTGGGTCATCGACGACCTTTCGACCGGGTCCATTGAGAACATTGCCCACCTGAAGGGGCACCCGCGCTTTGAGTATGTCATCGATACGGTCTTTAACCGGGCGGTCATGGCCGAACTCGTCGACCTGGCCGACGTGGTCTTCCACCTGGCCGCGGCGGTTGGGGTCCGGCTCATCGTTGAGGACCCGGTCTGGACCCTGGAGCAGAATGTTAAGGGCACTGAGGTCGTCCTGGAGCTGGCAGCCAAAAAGAAGAAGACTGTCCTGCTGGCCTCCACCTCGGAGGTCTACGGCAAGCTTGACAAGCCCCTCTTTGGTGAAGAGGACGACCTGGTGCTTGGGCCGACCTCAAAGGCCCGGTGGGCCTACGCGGCCTCAAAGATTATTGACGAGTTTCTGGGCCGGGCCTACTGGAAGCAGAAGGGCGTGCCGGTGGTCATTGTCCGGCTTTTTAACACCATTGGACCCCGCCAGACCGGCCGGTACGGGATGGTGGTTCCCAGGTTCGTTCGGCAGGCGCTTTCGGGCGAGCCGATAACCGTCTACGGCGACGGTAGCCAGCGTCGGTCGTTCACCTGGGTTGGGGACGTTGTTGGTGCCCTTATCGGGCTCGTCGAATGCCCGGCCGCGGCCGGCGAGGTTTTTAATGTTGGCCACACCGAGGAGATCTCGATCCGGGAGCTGGCCGAGCTGGTTAAACGGAAGACCGAAAGCCCGTCGGAAATCGTCTTCATCCCCTACGAGCAGGCTTATGAGGCCGGGTTTGAAGACATGCGCCGCCGGCTGCCCGACCTCTCGAAGATAAGCCGGCTCATCGGTTACCGGCCGACCCTGAACCTCGACGAGATGCTTGACCGGATCATCGAGTACGAGCGGCGCCGGCTCGATGATGCCGGCCTGCCCCGGAAGTGATCCCGGTTGCCAATCCCCTGGCCCAGTATCTTGCTCACCGGGGCGAAATCGACGGGGCGGTCCGGCGGGTTCTGGCCGGCGGCCGCTATATCCTGGGCCCTGAAGTCGAAGCTTTTGAGGCGGAGTTTGCGGCCCTTATCGGCGTCCGGTTTGCGGTCGGGGTTGCCAGCGGGACGGACGCGCTGGTCCTGGCCCTGCGGGCGGCCGGGGTCGGTCCTGGTGATGAGGTGGTCACCGTTTCCCACACGGCGGTGGCCACGGTTGCGGCCATCGAACTGGCCGGCGCATCCCCCGTGCTGGTCGATATCGAGCCGGCCTATTACACCCTGGACCCGGCTGGCCTCGAGGCTGCGATTTCGCCCCGGACGAAGGCGGTGATACCCGTCCACCTTTACGGTCAGCCGGCCGACCTCGAGCCGATCCTGGCCATAAGCCGGCGGTACGGTCTGCGGGTCATCGAGGACTGCGCCCAGGCCCACGGGGCTGTTTACCGGGGGCGGCGGGTCGGGGCCTGGGGTGACCTCGGGTGTTTCAGCTTCTACCCGACGAAGAACCTCGGGGCCTTCGGGGACGGGGGCATGGTCGTCACCGACGACCCCGAGCTCGCCGGGCGGCTCAGGCTATTGCGGGAGTACGGCTGGGCCGAGCGCTACGTCAGCAGTCTGCCGGGTTACAATTCGAGGCTCGACGAACTTCAGGCCGCACTCCTCCGGGTCAAGCTTCGGCACCTTGAGGCGGCAAACGACCGCCGGCGGGAGATTGCCGCCCGCTATATCGAGGCCCTGGCCGGAACGGCCGTCGAGCCGCCCCGCGTCAGGCCGGAGGCAACCCACGTCTTCCATCTGTTTGTCGTCCGGTCGAAGGCCCGGGACCGGCTGCGGGAGTTCCTGGCCGCCCGGGGCGTCGGAACGGCCGTCCACTACCCCGTACCGGTGCATCTCCAGCCGGCCTACCGGGGCCGGGTCCGGATTGCTGGGCCGCTGGCCGCAACTGAAGGAGCCGCCCGGGAGGTGGTCTCCCTCCCCATGTACCCGGAGCTTACGGATGAGGAGGTCGAAACCGTAATCGGCTCAATCCGGGCATTCGGAGGTGATGCGCGTGATTGAGGGCGTGGTCTTTAAAGACCTGGTAACCCACCCGGACGAACGGGGCTTCTTTCGGGAGCTCATCCGGGTAACCGATGAGTTCTTCGGAGAAGGGTTCGGCCAGTGGAGCCATTCGCTCATGTACCCGGGGGTAATTAAGGCCTGGCACATCCACTCCAAGCAGGTGGACTGGTGGTATGTGCCGGTTGGCGTCCTGAAGGTTGCCCTCCACGACCTGCGACCGGAATCCCCAACCTATCGACAGACGATGGAGTTTCTGCTCGGGGAGAACCAGCCGGCCAGGGTGGTCCGGATTCCGCCGGGGGTGGCCCACGGCTGTAAAGTGCTGGTGGGCCCAGCGCACCTCTTTTACATCACTTCGCGGGTTTATGACCCGTCGGACGAGGGCCGGATTCCCCACGATGACCCACAAATAGGTTATGATTGGTTGAGAGGACCGCCCATTAAATAGGGGCTCCGGGGTGGGCAGCCGGGGCCCGGAGGCTCGGCAGGCAAACCAGGGGGAATCACGGCGCCGATTCGGGGGGACGGCAGTGGCCGAACAATCGTTTCCGGTCGGTCTGCAAGGACGCCGGGTTTTTATCACCGGCGGCCTCGGGTTTATCGGGAGCAACCTTGCCCACCGGTGTCTGGAGCTCGGGGCTCGGGTAACCATCTACGACTGCCTGGACCCCCGCTCGGGCGGAAACCTGTTCAACATCGACGATATCCGGCAGGACGTGGAGCTGGTGATGGGTGACATCCGGGACTTCGACTGCCTCAGCCGCCACGTCCCGGGCCACGACCTGGTCTTCCACTGCGCAGCCTACACGTCCCACCCGAACTCCATGCGGGAGCCCCTCATCGACGTCGACGTTAACTGCAAGGGGACCCTGATGCTCCTGGAGGCCCTGCGCCGGTTTAATCCGGGGGCGCGCCTGATTTATCTGGGAACAAGCACCCAGGTCGGCCGGATGTATTACCGGCCCATCGACGATCTCCACGTGGAGTTCCCCGTCGACATCTACTCGGCGAATAAGCTCGCCGGTGAGAAATATTGCCTCATTTACGCCCGGGCCTACGACCTGCCGGTGACCGTCATCCGGCTCGGCAATGTTTTCGGGCCCCGTTCAAATATTCGGAGCCCGGATTTCGGGTTTATCAACTATTTTATCGGCCTGGGTCTCCAGGGTAAAGAAATCCCCGTCTTTGGTGAGGGCCGCCAGCTCCGGAATATCACCTACGTCGAGGACTGCGTCGAGGGACTCGTGCTCGCGGCCGAGCGCTACGACGACCCCGATCCCGTCAACCTCGGAACAGGCGAGGAGATCACGATCCGCGACCTCGCCGCCCTCATCGCTCGGCACACGGGCTACGAGGGCGCGATCCGCTGGGATCGGACGAAGCCGAACGGCCAGCCGCGGCGTCGTCTCGACACCTCGCGGGCGGAGGAGCGCTTCGGCTTCCGCGCGCGCGTCCCGCTCGAGGAGGGGATCGCGCGGACGGTCGCCTGGTACCGCGAGCACGCACAGGCCGCGGCTCGCCGCTGAGCGCGTGAGCCTCCCGAGCG
>JAUQQI010000158.1 GCA_030549955.1 Chloroflexota bacterium | reverse complement strand
CAGGAGGTCCCTCGTCTCAGCCGGAATCCGGCTGTCGATGTGGGTTTCCGGTCCCTCGCAGTGGACCCGGGGGGCCGAAACGGCGGCCTGAATCCCAAGGCCGAATTCCAGCACGTTCAGAATACTCTGGAAAATCCCGGTGATGAGACGCCGGGCGCCGGGCGCGCCGATGGTCATAACGGGCTGGCCGTTGTGTAGCACCAGGGCTGGAGTCATGTTCACCAGGGGCCGTTTATTCCCGGCCAGGGAGTTCGGCCGTCCGGGCCGGGGGTCAAACCAGACCATTCCGTTGTTCAGGAGGATGCCTGTCCCGGGAATGACGACCCGGCAGCCAAAGAGCTCCCCGAGGGTGTTCGTCAGGGAAACCATATTCCGGTCCCGGTCAATGACCCCCAGGTGGGTCGTGCAGCCGGGGTCGGGCCCGGCGGACCCATTCGGCCGGACCGGGGCCGGCCGCCCCTCGTACTTCCAGGGGTCACCCGCCGAAACCTCCGGGGTAGCCCGTTCCGGATCAATCGTTCCCCGGACCTCGGCGGCGTAGCCTTTGCTGACCAGGCCGGCCCAGGGTGCGTCGACAAAATCCGGGTCAGCCAGGTAAGCAAAGCGGTCGGCGAAGGCCCGGCGGCTCGTTTCGGCAATTAGGTGGAGGCTCTGGGCCGAATTGTGGCCGTAGCGGTGTAGACTGAATCCTTCGGCGATATTGAGCATCTCGACCAGGGTCGTCCCGGCGCACGGCCCGGGGGCCGCAACCACCTCGAACTCCCGGTAGGTCGTTCGCAAGGGGCTTTCGTAGAGCTTCGGTTCGTAGCGGGCCAGGTCTTCCCGGGTAATTAGCCCGCCCCGGGCCGCCATGGCTTCGGCGATCCGGTCGGCGATGGGCCCCCGGTAAAAGGCGTCTGGTCCCTCCCGGGCGAGTAGCTTCAGCTCACCGTTTACCGGGCGCAGAATGCCTACGGAGATGCAGATGATCTTGCCGAATTCGGCATAGATACCGGCGCGCTGTTCAAAGTCGCCAGCGATGACGTCTTCCTCCAGGTCGGGCTGGCGGAAGACCTCGGCCGGCTCCCACCAGCGGGTCCGGGGCTTCGGGGGTACGCCCTTCGGCAGGAGAACCGCGGCCGTCTCCGGGAACTCTTGCAGTTCGGCCATCGCGACCGCGATGTTCAGGCTCACGTACCAATCCATTGGGAAACCCTCTTCGGCGTACCGGATGGCCGGCTCAAGTACCTGGTCGAGGCGCATCGTTCCAAACTTTTCAAGGGCGAGGGCCAGGCCAGCCACCGTCCCCGGTACGAGGGGTGCCCGGTAGCCGACGAGGTTTGCCCGGTCTTTGACGGCCGGCCAGCCAAACATCCCGGCCTGGCCGCCGGCCGGGTCGAGCTCAAAGGTATCGGGGCCGGCCGCGGCCGGCGTGCGGCCGGTGAACTCGACAACGTACTGCCGGCCGCCCCGGTTCTCGTGGATAACCATGTAGCCCAGGCCGCCGACCCCGCTCATAAACGGCTCAACCACCCCGGCCGCGAAGGCGGCGGCGACCGCGGCATCGACGGCGTTGCCACCTTTAAGCAGGATTTCGGCCCCAGCCTCGGCGATAAGGGGATGCTCGCCGACAACCATCCCATTTGGGGCGACCACTTCGTTCTTCGAGAGGGTGAGCTCGGTCCGGACCAGTCGGCTCATCTGAAGCCCTCCTCTACTCGTACTTTTCGGCCAGGAAAAGGGGCGGCTCGCCCCGGGCGACCCGCTGGATGTTCGCGTAGCAGTTGGCCAGAATCCGGGGCCAGCCGTCCACCGTCGGGCCCGCGATGTGGGGCGTAAGCACCACGTTATCCAGGCCAAAAAGCGGATTGTTCGGGTCCGGCGGCTCCATCTCCAGCACATCGAGGCCGGCGGCCATAATTTGCCCCGATTTCAGGGCCTCATAAAGGGCCTGCTCGTCAACCACGGCCCCGCGGCTCGTGTTGACCAAAACTGCCGTCGGCTTCATCATGGCCAGCTCCCGGGCCCCAATCATGTGGCGGGTCAGCCGGGTTAGGGGGACATGGAGGGTTACGATGTCGCTGGTCTGCAGCAGCTCCTCAAAGGGCGCAAACGTTACGCCCAGCTCGGCCTCGGTCTCCGGGTCCGGCCGGCGGATGTCATAGTAGACCACCTCCGATTCAAAGGCCCGCAGTCGCTTTGCCACCTGCCGGCCGATGTTGCCCAGCCCGACGATCCCCACTCGCTTGTGCCAGAGCTCGTAAAGCTCGTCAGTATTAACCCGCCAGCGACCGGCCTTCACGTTCAGGTGGTGATAGACCAGCCGGCGGTAAACCGCCAGCATGAGCAGGATGGTGTGCTCGGCAACAGCGATGGCGTTGCCCCCGCCGTTGTTGGCGACCGGGACCCCGTAGCGGGCGGCCAGGTCCAGGTCAATGCGGTCGTAGCCGGCGCTCATTAGCTGGATCAGCTTGAGGTTCCGGGCCGCCCGAAAGTCGTCCTCCGAGAGGGACCAGAAGCCGAGCAGGAAATCGGCCCGGCTGATGGCGTTGCGAAGGTCCTCGGGCGAGGCGTCCGGCGGGACCGCCAGGAGTTCAAAGCCCTCGGGGCACCATTCCCGGACGAGCCGGTTAACGGCCTGCCAGGGGGTGAGTCGATAAGCAACGACGAAATTTTGACCGGGCGAGGCGGGCATCGGCGAAACCTCCTCCGAGCGCAGGTGAATTCGGGCCGGGATTCCCGACCGGCTTATTATACCCTTCCCGGAAAAGGCAAAGGCCGGAACCGGCCTCCGTTGGGGTCCTGGTGGGGTAAAATTCTTGCGGAGGGCTCGAAGTGCGAAGGTATCCGGCTGACCCCGGCCTTGCCGTCCGGATGTTCATTGTCCTGGCCCTGCTCTTTCTCCTTTACCTAGGGTTCTTCATCGTGATGGTCGACGTCGGCCTCGATCCCCTCTTTGCCCTGGTCATCGCCGGGTTCGGCCTGGGCCTGCAGTATTTCTTCTCGGACCGGCTCGCCCTGCTGGCCGTCGGCGCCCGGTCCGTGGACCTCTCCCGGTACCCGGACCTCGACGCGATGCTAACCCGGCTCTGCCTGGCGGCCGACCTGCCTAAACCGGGCCTGGCTATCGCCGACCTGGATCTGCCGAATGCCTTCGCCGCCGGGCGTGACCCGAAGCACTCGGTCGTTGTCCTCACCCGCGGCCTCCTCGAAAGGCTGGATCCCGAAGAAATCGAAGCGGTCATCGCCCACGAGCTGAGCCATATCCGCAACCGCGACGTGCTGGTGATAACCCTGGCGACCTTCTTCTCGCTGGTCGCCTACTACGTTGTGAGATTCGGGCCGTACCTCACCGCTGGCCGCCGGCGCCGGGATTCGGGCAACGTCTTCCTGGCGTTCCTGGTGGCCCTGGCCGTCTGGCTCATCAGCATGCTGCTCATCCGGGCCCTCTCCCGCTACCGGGAATACGCTGCCGACCGCGGTTCGGCTTATCTTACGGGCCGGCCCATGGCCCTGGCCTCGGCCCTGGTCAAGCTCTCCGAAGAGGCCGTCCGCCTGCCGAAAGAGGACCTGCGGACCATGTCGGCCCTGAATGCCCTCTTTATCTTCCCCTTCCGGGGCGGGGGCATCTTCGAACTTTTCTCGACCCACCCCTCCCTGGAAAACCGCCTCCGCTATCTTGAAAAGGTCGCCCGGGAGCTGGAGCGGCCGTGAAGCGGCTCTTCGACGTCCTCTTCGGCCGGACCCTGCCCGAGCCGGCCCGAACCGATAAGCTCTTCGCCCTGGCCACGGCTTACGTCGAGCTTCAGGAAGACTACGGCCTGACCAGCACCGGCCGGGCCGGAATCGCCTACCGGCCGGTCGAAAGCTCGTTTTTTGACGAGGCCCAGGATGAGCTCCGGGGAGTTCTGCAAATCAGCGGCCGGGAGACCGGTACAACCGTTACGGTTCGCAGGGACAGCTACGGCTACGAGTGGGTGGTCTTCGCTGATACGGACTTCGAGGATCTGGTTTCGACAGCCCACATTGTCGCCCGGATCCTCGAGGACCACGGCTTCGGTCCCCAGGTTCTTGCGGCCATGTTTGAGTTTAGCGACCGGCAAGGCCGCCGGGTCTATCTCATCTACAATTACAAGCGGGGGAACTTTTATCCCTTTGTACCCCGGCCCGGTATGAAGGACCGGGACGTCGCCTACGAGCTCAGACTTAAGGCCCTGCTGTCGACAAAGCTACCCCTCGAGGCCGACCTCGGCCGCTGGTTCCCCCTTTGGGACCCGCCCCTTGAGGCCGGGCCGGACTTCCCGACAAATCCCCGGCTGGGGTAAGGCCTTGCCCGGGTTGAATCGCCCCGCCGGGTCGAAGGCCCGCTTGACCTTCCGCATCGCCTCCAGGTCGGCCTCGGTGAAGATAAGCCCGAGGTAATCCCGCTTCTCAAGGCCGATCCCATGCTCGCCTGAGAGGGTCCCCCCGGCCTCGACCGCAAGGCTCAGAATTGCCTCGCCGGCCGCAAGCACCCGTTCGAAAACGCCGGGCTGCCGGGCATCGAAGAGGATGTTGGGGTGCAGGTTCCCGTCGCCGGCGTGGAGATAAGTTGCCATCTGGAGGCCGTACTCCCGGCCGATGGCTTCGACCTGGGCCAGCACGGCCGGCAGGGTGTGCCGGGGCACAGTGATGTCATGGACGTAATAATTGGGGGCCAGCCGGCCCAGGGCCCCCCGGGCCCGCTTCCGCATCTGCCAGAGGCGGTCCCTCTCTTGTGAGGTCGCCGCCAGTTCACCTTCCAGAGCGCCGGACTCGGCGAAAATCGTCCGGCAGACGCCGGCCGCCCATTCGGCTTCTTCTTCCAGCCCGGCAACCTCGGCGATTAACAGGGCCCTGACCTCCGGGGGAATGCTCTGGCCGAAGGCCTGCCCCACCGCGTCAAGGGTTGACCGGTCCATCAGCTCGAGGGCAATCGGTCGAATTCCGGCCAGGAGGACCCGGTTCACGGCCTCCGCGGCCAGGGGAACCCCCGGGAAAGTCGCCCTCAGGGTCCGAACGGCTTCAGGCCGACGTAGGAGCCGCACCTCGGCCTCCACCGCAACGCCGAGGGTGCCCTCCGACCCGACGAAGAGGCCGACCAGGTCGTAGCCGAGGGGGTCCGGAGCGGCCGAAAGCTCCGCTTCCGACCCGTCCGCCAGGACGACCCGGAGCCGGCGGGCATGGTTCGACGTGACGCCGTAGGCAAGGCAACGGGGGCCGCCGGAGTTTTCAGCCAGGTTACCCCCGATGGTACAGGCCGGCTGGCTCGAAGGGTCGGGGGCATAAAAGAGGCCGAAGGGCTCCGCCGCCTCCGACA
>JAUQQI010000141.1 GCA_030549955.1 Chloroflexota bacterium | reverse complement strand
GGCCGCGCATGACTGGGTTCTGTTTGTTGATGCCGATGAACGGGTCTCTCCCGGGCTCGCCGCCGAAATCGCCGACCTGGCGAATCGGGGCGACCTCGGCCGGTTCAATGCCTATCATATCCAGCGAGTTCACCTGTTCTCCGGACGCTGGGTCCCTGACCCGTCCACCCGGAAGGTTACGCCCCGTTTGCGGGAGCTGATTCGCCGGACCGAAATGCCTAGACTCCTGGACCGGCGGGTTGCCGTCTGGGTCCGGCCGCTCCACGAGGAGCTCCGGGTCCCGGAGCCGCGGGGTGTTCTTGACGGCATCATTTACCACTACGGCATGAGCAACCTTTCGTCCTTTCTCGAATCACTAAATTTTTACACCGACCTGGAGGCAGCTTACCTGCACCAGACCAGGCGCCGCTGCGGGCTCTTTGAAGCCGGGTTCCGCGGGGTCCGGAGCTTTGTGTTCCATTATTTCGTCCGGGGTCTGTGGCGCTTTGGCGAACACGGGCTGCTTTTGGCCCTCCTTCTTGGTTTCACCAAGTTCTTAGATTACGCCAAACTTTCCGAGCGGCTCCGGGTCGAGGCCGGTCAAGGCGCCTGGACCGCCCGCGACCTGGCCGTTGTCAGACATTATTCGGACCTCGTGGTTGCCGGCCAGGACGAGTCTGCCGGCTGAGGTTCTTGGGGGAGCCAGCTTGCGGTCTTCGCTATGCTATATTGGCTCTGGGGTGGTAAGAGATGACCGTCGTTCGCCGTCGATTTAACGTCCACGAATTCGAGCAGATGGCCCGGGCCGGCATTCTTTCTGAAGATGACCGGGTCGAACTCATCGAGGAGGAAATCGTCGAGATGACACCCATCGGTCCCCGGCACGCCGCCTGCGTCGGCAGGCTTACTGCCCTGCTGAGTTTGCGAACATATCAGCGGGCAATTGTCTGGGTGCAGAACCCGGTTCGACTCGGCGAACGCTCAGAGCCCCGGCCCTGAGGATATCTTGCTAATTATCGAGGTGGCCGAAACGTCGGCGGCGTACGACCGCGAGGTGAAGATTCCCCTCTACGGCCGTCACGGGGTCGGGGAGGCCTGGCTCATTGACCTGGAGACCGGGCAGGTCGAGGTCTTTCGTCAGCCCGGTCCGGACGGCTACGGTGACTGGCAGGTTTTCAGGGGCTTCGAGCTGGTCTCCCCGCTGGCTCTTCCCGACCATTCGTTCACCGTCAACGAGATCCTGGGCGGCTGAGCCTATCCAGCGGTATTAGGCTATAATTTAAAGGCCGACGGTAGTAGGCCGCCTGGTCTTCACACCACAGACGGAGCAGTGACGGATGCCCATCCTCCTGCTGGTCGGTACCCGCAACGGCGGCTTTATCATCCGTAGCCCGGACCGCAATTCCTGGCAAATCACCGACCACTTCTTTGAGAGCTGGTCCATCCAGCACGTCACCTACGACCGGCGGGATGGGTCCCTCTACGCCGCCGTCAATTCCCACATCTACGGACCGATGGTGGCCCGGAGCATTGATCTGGGCAAAACCTGGACCCATTCCAGCACGGGCCTCACCTATGGGGACGGCTCCCGGGCCCGGGTCAAGCAGGTCTGGCAGGTCTGCCCCGGCCCTCCCTCCCGACCCGGTGAGCTGTGGGTCGGGGTCGAGGACGCCGGCCTTTTTCGAAGCCGGGACCACGGCCGGACCTGGGAGCACGTCGAAAGCCTGCGCCGGCACCCGACCGTTTCCGAGTGGGAGCCCTCCGGCGGAGGGCTTATTCTGGCCAACGTCCTTATCGACCCGGATGACCCCGACCGGATCTGGGTGGGGGTCGGGGCTGGCGGGGTCTACCGGTCCGACGATGGCGGCCAGACCTGGAAGGTCCTGAACCGGGGGATACCCGCTCCCTGGAAGCCGAACCCGATGCCCCAGGCCGGGCAGTGCGTCCACAAGCTCAGGCTTGCCCCAAAACCCGGTCGGCTTTACCACCAGAATCACGTCGGCATGTACCGTTCCGATGACTATGGGGAAACCTGGGTCGATATTGGGGCGAACGGCCTGCCGTCCAACTTTGGGTTTGCGGCGGCTGTGCATCCCCGCGACCCTGACACGGCCTACTTTGTGCCCCACATCAGCGACGACCGGCGCTATGTTCCCGACGCCGCGATGGCCGTCTGGCGGACCCGGGACGGCGGCAAGACCTGGCAGAAGCTCACCGCCGGCCTGCCCCAGGACCATGCGTACTTGACGGTCCTCCGGGACGGCCTCGCCACCGATACCCTGGAGCCGGCCGGGGTCTACGCCGGGACCAGCACCGGCCACATCTTTGTGAGCGCTGACGAGGGGGACACCTGGGCGCTGGCGGTTTCGTTTCTGCCGCCGATAAACTCCGTTGAAGCCGTTGTGCTCTGATGGCTGTCCGGGTTTACCTGCCGGCTCAGCTCTGTCGCCTTTACCAGATAAAACCCCCGCTGGAGCTCAAAGGAGCCCGGGTCCGGGACCTCGTGGATGAACTGGACCGGCGTTACCCAGGCATGAAAGACCGGCTGACCGAAGGCCGGGCCCTGCGCCCATATATCCTGGTCTTCGTTAATCAGGAGCCGGCCGACCTCGATTCCCTGCTTCCGTCCGATGTTGAAGTCCGGTTTGTCGCGGCAGTAGCCGGCGGTTAGAACGCCTTATAATCCCTTGAATCCCTTTAAGCCGGGAGGCAGTTGCGGTGAGCCAGCCGCGCATCGATGCCGATGACCTGCGCCGATTTACCGCTGAAGTTTTCCGCCGGGTCGGCCTTGAGCCCGAAGACGCCGAAATCGCCGCCGACGTCCTGGTGGCCGCCGACTTGCGGGGCGTTGACTCCCACGGGGTTGCCCACCTCGAACTCTGGTACGTGCGGCGAATCCAGGCGGGCATCATCAACCCGAGGGCGAAAATCCGGGTCATCAGCGAGGCGCCGGCGGCGGCCCTCCTCGACGGCGGCCGGGGCCTGGGGATGGTGGTCGGCTATCGGGCGATGGAATACTGCATCAACAAGGCCAGGACTGCTGGCGCCGCTGTCGTCACCGTCCGCAACAGCAACCACTTCGGTATGGCCGCTTATTACTCAATGATGGCCCTCCGGGAGGGGATGATTGGGCTGGCGATGACAAACGCCACCCCCATCGTTGTGCCGACCTTCGGCCGCCAGGGGGCAGTCGGCACGAACCCAATCAGTCTCGCGGCCCCGGCTGGCCAGGAGCGGCCCTTCGTCCTGGACATGGCCACGAGCGTCGTTGCCCATGGCAAGCTTGAGGTCGCCGCCCGCCGGGGGAAAAAGGTCCCCCGGGGCTGGGCCCTCGGCCGGAACGGCAACCCGACCGACGACCCGGTCGAGGCCATGGAGGTTCGGGCCCTCCTGCCGCTGGGTAGCACGGCCGAGCTGAGCAGTTACAAAGGCTACGGCCTCTCATTCATGGTCGACATCCTCTGCGGGGTCCTTTCGGGCGGCGGCTACTGCCTCCAGGTCGGACCCGGCCGGCGGGGTCCGAGCCATTTCTTCGGGGCAGTCCGCATCGACCTGCTTCGACCCCTGGAGGAGTTCAAAGCCATGCTCGACGACGAAATCCGGGCCATCCGAGCCCTACCGAAGGCCCCCGGCCACGACCGAATTTATATCCCGGGCGAACCGGAGTTTGAAACCGAAGAGGTCCGCCGCCGGGAGGGCATCCCCCTCGACCCGCCGGTTCTTGAGTCCCTCCGGCGGCTGAGCGACGAGTTCGGAGTCGAGTTGAGGCTTAAGGGCTGAGGGGCTGACAGGTCGGACAAAAATAGGTGCTGCGGCCCCCGACCCGGAGCCGGCGGATCGGGGTTCCGCAGCGCCGGCATGGCTCGCCTTCCCGACCGTGGACCTCGGGCAGGCCGTTATCCCGGGCCGCCCGGTCGCCGACAACCGGGCCGGCCCCTTCGGCTACTGCCCGGCTCAAAATTTCGGGGATGGCCGCGGCCAGGGCCTCGACCTCGGGCCGGGTCAGCCCGGCGGCCGGCCTGAGGGGGTGTATACCGGTGGCAAAGAGCACCTCGTCGGCGTAGATGTTGCCGAGCCCGGCAACGACGGCCTGGTCAAGGAGAACGGCCTTGATCGGGGCCTTCGGTCGGCGCCGGAACACCTGCTCAAGCCGCTCGGCGTCCACCGGCTCCCGGAGGCCGTCGGGCCCGAGGCCGAACTCCCGGAGGAAAGGACCGACCTCGCCGGCCGGCATCAGCGTGAGCCGGGCAAATTGCCGGATGTCGGTGAGGTAAACAACGCTCCCATCATCGAGCCGGAAGGTAATGTGGGTTGCCCGGTGAGGAAGGGGAACACCGGGCCGCGGGGCCCAGTGGCCGCCCCGGGCCAGCTCCCGACCGTCCGGGCCGACCACGACGATTTGGCCGGCGAGTTTGAGGTGGACGGCCAGGACCAGGCCGCCCGTGAGCCCCCAGAGCAGGAACTTGCCCCGCCGGTCCACCGATTCGACCCGGCGACCGACCAGCAGGTCCCGCATTCGGCTGACAAGTTCGCCCGGCCCGGCGGCCTCAATCCCCCGGAGGCGGCAGAGCTTCGGTTTGCGGCACTCGAAATCGGCAATGACCCGGCCGGGAAGAATTCGCTCGAGCTGGCGGCGAAGAAGTTCAACTTCGGGGAGCTCAGGCATCGTTCAGCCGGCCCGGCCGAGTTTTACCCGGCGCCAGTGGTAAAGATATTCCTGGGCCCAGCCGGCATACCGGCCGAAGTGCTCCCTGTAAAGCCGCGACACCAGCCGGTACGTAGCCGACGTGAGGGTCCGGGCCGGAATCGCCGGCCCGAAAAGCTCCCGGGCAACTGCCCAGATGTGGGTATCAACGGGGACTGCCTCGTCGAACCTCAGGCCGAAGAGGCAGACGCAGTCGGCGATTTTCGGCCCAACCCCGGGCAGGGCTACAAGTTCGGCGTGGGCCTCCTCATAAGGCCGGCCCATCAGGGCCGCAAGCCAGCCCTCGCCCCGGGCCTGGATGGCCCCAGCAACCCGCCTTAAGTTTTCGAGACGCCAGCCGGCACCTGTCGACGCCGCCAGCTCCGGGTCGGGCAGGCTGAGGCCGGCCAGGACGTCGGCCTGGGGAAAGGCGTAGTATTCAACCCCGTCCAGGGTTACGATGTGCCGGCCGAACCGGCGGCTCAGGACTTCGATGGCCCGGGCGATCCGCGGAACCGAGTTGCTCACCGAGAGGGCATACGAGAGGAGAACTTCCACCGGGGGCTGGCCCAGAACCCGCAGGCCCGGAAAGAGGCGAGTCGCTGCGGCCAAATAGGGGTGGGCTTTTTCAAACCTGGCGTAGAGGGCCTGTAAATC
>JAUQQI010000028.1:2079-5386 GCA_030549955.1 Chloroflexota bacterium | reverse complement strand
CCTGTGCCCGCAACCGGACCACCGGGCGGCGTGCCGGCCAGGGCGGTCCGGGCGGCCGCCGTCGGGGGCCTCGCCTGGACGGCCCTCTGGCTTCTCCGGCCTGCGGCGGCCCGGGTCTTGCGGCGGCTGTTTCGCCCGGCGGACCGACCCACCATGCGGGTTCGGCGGGTCACGGTGGTGACGTGGGTGGAGGTCTGGCGGGACTGACTCTGCGTCGAAGGTGAGCAGGTCATGAATACAGCAATGTTCCTGTCAATTCCGGCCTCAATGTTTCCCGACCAGGAGGTCCTTGTATTCGAAGGCCGGCGGTTCGACTACCAGACCCTCCAGGACCGGGTGAACCGGCTGGCGGGGGGCTTTAAGGCCCTGGGTCTTGGCCGGGCCGACCGGCTGGCGGTGCTCCAGACCAACTGCAATGAATACGTCGAAGCCTATTATGCGGCCTCGAAACTGGGGATTGCCTTCATCCCCCTGAACTACCGGGCGAAGCTTGACGAGCTCCGGTATATGCTGACCGACTCCGAGGCGACCGCGGTCATGGTGGGTGACCGCTACGTCGAACTCATCGAAAAACTGAGGCCCGAGCTTACCTCGGTTAAAGTTTACATAAGCATCGAGAGTTCGTGGGCGGGGATGGTGCGCTACGGGGAGCTTTTAGCCGCCGAGCCCGAGGAGGTTGAGGCCGAGGTCGACGATGGGGATTTAAACGTCCTCATGTACACCAGCGGTACCACTGCCCTGCCGAAGGGGGTCATGCTCACCTACGGCGATTTCAGCGAGTACGTGCTCAACAGCGTCGAGCCCGCCGACGGGACCGACCGGGGGAGTTTTCTGCTGGCGGTGCCCCTCTATCACATTGCCGGGCTTACGTCCATCATGACCAACATCTACGGGGGCCGGCGGCTGGTGATGCTGGCCCAGTTTGAGCCTGGCCTCTGGCTCAGGACCGTTGAAAGGGAGAAGATTACCCACGCCTTTGTGGTCCCGACGATGCTCAAGCGCATCCTGGACCAGCCCGATTTTGAGTTGGCCGACCTTTCGAGCCTCCAGATTCTCTCGTACGGGGCGGCCCCGATGCCGTTGCCGGTTATCCGCCGGGCCATTGAGAGATTCCCGAAGACGGTCGGGTTTATCAACGCCTTCGGTCAGACCGAGACGACCTCGACGGTGACGATGCTGGGGCCGGAGGACCACCGGCTTGAGGGCCCGCCGGAGGAGGTGGAAAAGAAGCTCAGGCGGCTTTCGTCCATTGGCCGGCCCCTGCCGGATGTGGAGCTCAAGATTGTGGACGAGGCGGGCAATGAGCTTCCGCCCGGTCAGGTCGGTGAGATTGCCATCCGGTCGGCCCGGGTGATGAAAGGCTACTGGAAGCGGGAGGCTGAGACGGCCCAGACGCTGGCCGGCGGCTGGGTTCGGACCCGGGACATGGGCTGGGTTGATGAGGACGGCTATGTTTACCTGGCCGGGCGCAAAAGCGACATGGTCATTCGGGGTGGGGAAAACATCGCCCCGGAGGAGGTGGAGGCGGTGCTTCACACCCACCCGGCGGTGGATGAGGCGGCGGTTTTCGGCATCCCGGATGAAGAATGGGGCGAGCGGGTGGCCGCGGCCGTGGTCTTAAAGCCGGGAATGCAGGCAACGGCTGAGGAGCTGATGGAGTACTGCCGGCAGCGGCTGGCCAGCTTCAAGAAGCCCGAGGTCATCTTCTTCGTCGACAGCCTGCCCCGCAACCCGATGGGTAAGGTCTTGAAGAAGGAGCTCCGGCAGACCTTCGCCAGCCAGGTTGCGAGCTCGTAAGGGCCGACGGGCGGGGCCGGGTCGGTGCTAGAATCGGTTTAGTCGAGAGCAGATGGGAGGTAGTCAGATGTCCGGCGATGATGTGGTGCTCGTAAGCGGCGTCCGCACTGCCATCGGGACGTTCGGCGGGTCGCTTAAGGACGTTCCGGCCGCGGAGCTGGGCGCGACCGTCGTAAGGGAGGCGGTGCGGCGGGCCGGCATTCAGCCCAACCAGGTTGAGCATGTTGTTTTCGGGCAGGTTATCCACAGCGCCCCGGAGGACCCGTACATCGCCCGGGTCGTTGGCATCAAGGCCGGACTTCCGGTTGAGGTGCCCGGCCTCACCCTGAATCGCCGGTGCGGGTCGGGTCTTGAAGCGATCTGCACCGCGGCCCGGATGGTTCGGCTTGATGAGGCCGATATCGTGGTTGCGGGAGGGGTCGAGTCGATGAGCCGGGCACCCTACTGGCTCACCAAAGCCAGGTGGGGCATCCGCATGGGCGACGACACCCTCATCGATGCGCTGGTTGCCGGCCTGAACGACCCGTTTTACCACATCCACATGGGGGTGACGGCCGAGAATCTGGCCGAACGCTACTGCATCAGCCGGGAGCGCCAGGATGTTTTCGCCCTGGAGAGCCACCGGCGGGCAATCCGGGCCATCGATGAGGGCCGGTTTAAGACCCAGATCGTCCCGGTCGAAATCCCCGGCCGTAAGGGCGAAACAATCAGATTCGAGGTGGACGAGCATCCCCGGCGGGATACGAGCCTGGAGAAGCTTTCAAGCCTGAAGCCGGTGTTCAAGCCCGGCGGGACCGTCACCGCGGGGAACGCCTCGGGTATAAACGATGGGGCGGCGGCGGTTGTCCTCATGCGCCGGGCGAAGGCCGTTGAACTCGGCATTCAGCCGATTGCCAGGCTGGTAGGCTACGCGACGGCCGGGGTGGAACCCGAGATTATGGGCATCGGCCCGGCGCCGGCAATCCGGCGGGTCCTCAAGAAGACCGGGCTTAACCTGGACGACATGGACGTTATCGAGCTTAACGAGGCGTTTGCGGCCCAGTGCCTGGCCGTCATGGACGAGGTGGGGCTGGATCCGGAGAAGACGAACCCGAACGGCGGGGCCGTCGCCCTAGGCCACCCGGTCGGCGCAACCGGGGCGATCCTGACGGTGAAGGCGGTTTACGAGCTTCACCGGATTAAAGGTCAGTACGCCCTGGTAACCATGTGCATCGGTGGGGGCGAGGGTATCGCCGCGATTTTCGAGCGGGAGGGGGATGGCATCCCGATCCCCGACGGGGCGTAGGGAGTTTCCGGGTAGGCGACCCGGAGTTCGGAACCTCAGGTGGGGGCATAGCTGTGCCCCCACTGTATTATTCCAGCAGCGGAGGTAAGTGGACATGAACTTCGACTTTACACCCGAGCAGGAAATGGTCCGAAACCTTGCCCGCGACTTCGCCGAGCGGGAAATCGCCCCGTACGCGGCCGAAAACGACCGGCTCGAGCGGTTCCCGGCAGAAATCATCCAGAA
>JAUQQI010000028.1:1656-2069 GCA_030549955.1 Chloroflexota bacterium | reverse complement strand
GCCGATTCCGACCGATTACGGCGGCATGGGCCTCGACTTTATCGCCTATGCCCTCCTCACCGAAGAAATTGGCCGGGCCGACTCGTCGGTCCGAACGACCCTTTCGGTACACGTCTCCCTGGTCCAGCTCACCCTGCTCAGGTGGGCAAACGAGGCCCAGAAGCAGAAATACCTGCCGGCCCTGGCCCGGGGCGAGTACCTGGGCTGTTTTGCCCTGACCGAGCCGAATGCTGGCAGCGACCCGGCCGGGATGCAGACGACCGCGGTCCGGGACGGGGACTACTGGGTCCTGAACGGGACGAAAACGTGGATCTCAAACGGCGGTGTTGCCGGCCTCGCGATCGTCTTTGCCCAGACCGACCGGAGCAAGGGCCATCGGGGTATTGCCGCATTTCTGGTGGAGCGGGATGCCA
>JAUQQI010000028.1:0-1602 GCA_030549955.1 Chloroflexota bacterium | reverse complement strand
TCGAACACGGCGGAGATAACCCTGGATAACTGCCGGGTTCCGGCCCAGAATCTCCTGGGCGAGGTGGGCCAGGGGATGCGGGTCGCCCTTTCGGCCCTGGATAACGGCCGCTACAGCGTGGCGGCCGGGTGCGTTGGCATCATCCAGGCCTGTATTGACATCTCGGTAAAGTATGCCCGGACCCGTCACCAGTTTGGCCGGCCCATCGGGTCGTTCCAGCTCGTCCAGGAGATGATTGCGGATATGGTCGTCGATTATGAGGCGGCCCGTTACCTGGTTTACCGGGCCGGCCACCTGAAAAACAAGGGGGTCAGGAACACCCGGGAGACGTCCATCGCGAAGCTCTTTGCCTCGGAGGCGGCCATCCGGGCGGCAAACAACGCCATCCAGATTCACGGCGGCTACGGCTATTCCCGGGACGTTCCCGCCGAACGCTACTGGCGGGATGCCCGGGTTGCGGCGATTTACGAGGGGACGACCCAGATTCAGAAGCTCATCATCGGCCGGGAGACCCTGGGCATCAACGCGATCGTCCCGTCGTGAGGCCAGGACGCCGCCCGTCACGGCTGCCAGATAGCCGGGTCTTCGTGGCCCAAACGCCAGCCGGCGATGCGGTTTATACCGTACCGACGCACGAGGTCCACTTTATCCCGGAACGAGCGGCGGTCCTCATACCAGACCTCATGGGCCTGCCCGGCCCGGGTGTAATTTAGGCGGTTCGCCATCAGGCCTGGCAGGTAGGCAACGTTGCCGCCGGCGAGGAAGGGCAGGATGTCGGCGTAGCGGCGGCTGGCCGCCGGCGGGCCGGTAGTTAAATTCCAGTCGGTGGCCCACCACGGGAGGGCGACCACAAGCTTCTCCCGGGGAACCCGGTCAATGGTGTAGGCCAGGACATTGGCGAGCCAGTCTGCCGGCGTTGTTGGACCGGGCGTGGGGCTGGTCTCGGTTCGGAAACCGTAGGCCATGAGGACGAAGTAGTCGACCTGGGCGGCCAGACGCCCGTAATCGTACGGGGCGGCCCAGCCGGAAGTTAAATCCCGCGTCCGGGCCGGCACCGCCTGACTCAGGACCCGGCCCGGGTAGCGGGCACGGAGGCCCGCCGCGACTTCGGCGACAAAGCGGGTTAGGTCATCCCGGCTTTCGGCCGGCAGGTTTTCAATGTCAAGGTGGAGACCGGCCACGGCGGGGTCGGCCACAAGTCCGAGGACTGCCTCGACGAGGGAGCGCCGGCGGGCCGGGTCGGCCAGGGCCCGTCCGAACTCAACGTCGCCCTGGCTTTTAACCATGACGTGGAGCCGCCGCCCGTAGGCGGCGGTGAGACGGGCAACCTCGGGCCGGGCCGAGCCGGTAATCTGTCCGTCCGGGGAAAGCTGGTAGAAGTAGGCGATGACCTGGTCCAGGCGGGGAATGGCCCGGGTCAGGCTTTCGTAAGAGCTGGGGTGGTCGTAGGCCACGTAGTATCCCCACAGCTCGAGGCCAGCGAGGCCGCCGTCCTCGGGCTGGATGGCGGCCTGGGGGATGATGCCGGCCTCCTTGGCGACATCCCCGCCGTTGGCAAAGACGACCTGGCCGGCCCGGGCCCAGGGCACATCCACCATCCAC
>JAUQQI010000090.1:3735-5423 GCA_030549955.1 Chloroflexota bacterium | reverse complement strand
AGGGCCGACGCGGTGAGGCCGCCCAGGGGCAAGCCAGCCTGGCGGATTCCCATGGCCAGGCCGCGGCGCTCCGGCGGTATGAGCCGCACGATGGCCTGGCTTCCGGCCAGGTGACTTGACGGAAGGCCAACGCCCGCCAGGGCGAGCAGTCCGGCCTGCGTCCAGAAGTCGGGGGCCAGGGCGACCAGGGCCGTGAGGGCGCCGGTTAGCAGAGCCCCGCCGGCGAGAATGGTCCGCTCCCCAAACTGGAGCGTTGCCCGGCCGGCCAGGTAGAATGTCAGGAGGGCGCCGGCATCGAGGGCCCCAAAGAGGAGGCCGACCTGCCCGAGGGCGAGCCCCGACTCCTGCCGGATAAACGGACCAAGGGCCGGCAAACCGAACCGGATAAAGGTCAGGCCAGCCTGCTGAATGGTTGATACGCCGACAATGACCCAGGGGTTGGGACGCTGGGCGACTGCGGACAACGGCTATCCCTTCCGCGCCTTAATTTTATACCAGCCCGACTGCAGCAGCCTAATTGCCAGGTATGGTAGAATCGTGACAGACGTCGATTTCCGCATGGTTCCCACCGGAAACGGCGACACCTTGCGGAGGTTGGTATGGCGCAGATGGCCCTGACCCGGCAGGTCTACTTTTTGCCGGGCAAGCGCGACGAAGCAGTCGACCTCCTCAAAAGAAACGAAGAAATTCGCCGGCGGTACGGCCTCGTTCAGCAACTTATCCTTCGAAAGAACGTCGACCCATCGGTCCACCTGATCATCCAGATCTGGGAGAGTGAAGAGGCGTATCAACGCTGGCTCAAGAGTGAGGAACGGACCCGGGTCTGGGCTGAGGAGCGCAAACTCCGGGCCCGGGAACCAACGGTTACCTTCACCGTGGTCTGAATCTGGGCGGGGTGTCAAAACATGGCCGTCGAAGTTGAAGTTCTCTGGCAGGGCGAAATGGCGTTCGTGGGCACTGGCAACGCCAGCAACTTTCCGGTGAAGATGGACGCCTCCCCTGACGTTGGGGGCAAGGGCCAGGGTGCCCGGCCGATGGAACTTCTTCTCATCGCCCTGGGCGGCTGCACGGGCATGGACGTGGTATCCATCCTCAAGAAGATGCGGCAGGAGCTGACCGATTACCAGATAAAAATTCACGGCGAGCGGGCACCCGAGCATCCCCGTGCCTACACCCGCATCACCGTAGAACATATAATCCGCGGCCGGAACCTCAACCCGGAGCTTGTAGAGAAGGCGGTCAGGCTTTCCGAGACGAAGTATTGCTCGGTCATGGCGACTATTAATAGGGCCGCCCGGGTCGAGGTGCGGACGACGATTATCGACGAGGTGAAGGTCTCCTGAGGCGGCCCCCTTATTCAAGGGCCCCCGCAATCACCAGTTCGGCAACCTCTTCGTCGGTATAGCCGAGGAGCTCCTTCAGGACAAACTCGGTGTGCTCGCCCAGGCAGGGCGCCGCCCGCTCGAGCCGCCCCGGCGTCTCTAAAAGCTTGAAGGGAATCCCGTCGTAGACCGTGAGACCCATCTCACAGTGGTCAAGGGTAACCCAGTGGCCCCGGTGGGCAAGCTGAGGGTCCCGGTGAAGGTCGGAGCACCGCTGGACCACGCCAGCCGGCACCCCCGCCGCCTGCAGGGCAGACATCAGCTCATAGGCATCCCAGTCCCTGGTGGCATCCGCGATCAGGCTCT
>JAUQQI010000090.1:1157-3725 GCA_030549955.1 Chloroflexota bacterium | reverse complement strand
CATTCTGCCGCCGGCTAAGGAACGTTGCAAAACGGCCGTCGGCTGCCCACTCCGGGTGGCGGAGGACCCGGCAGAGTTCCCGCCATTCCCGCTCGGTGGTCACGGCGATGGCAACCCAGCGGTCCTCCCCGGCGCACGGGAACACCCCGTGGGGACAGGCCAGGGGGTCCCGGTTTCCGAGCCGGGTTGCAACCCGGCCGTTAACGGCGTAGTCCAGCAGGGCCGGACTAAGAAACTGGAGGCCGCACTCAAGCTGGGAAAGGTCCAGGTACTGGCCCTTTCCGGTCCGCCGCCGGTAATCGAGGGCGGCAAGGAGGGCCGCCAGCGCAAAGGGCGGGCAGATAAAGTCGGTGTAGGCGCCGTAGGGGCCGGCCGGCTCCCGGTCCGGCCAGCCGGTAAGTTCGTAGTAGCCGCCGAGGGCCGAGGCGAGCTGGCCGAACCCGGCGTAATGGGCGTGGGGGCCAGTCTGACCCTGCTGGCAGGTCGAAATCATGATAATGTCCGGCCTGACCCCAACAATTGATTCGTAGTCAAGGCCCCAGGCTTTCATGGTGCCGGGGGTAAAGCTTTCGGCCACGACGTCGGCCCACATGATGAGCCGCCAGGCGACCTGCCGGCCCTCGGGCGTGTTAAGATTCAGGGCGAGGCCGAGCTTGTTGGTGTTGTAGTTCGCAAAGAACTGACTCCGGTTCAG
Source organism: Chloroflexota bacterium (assembly GCA_030549955.1). GTDB lineage: Bacteria > Chloroflexota > Dehalococcoidia > JAUQQI01 > JAUQQI01 > JAUQQI01. The sequence continues at coordinate 3,031 of JAUQQI010000090.1, read as the reverse complement.
GCCGGGCGTCCCGCCCTTAAACGGCGGGATTAATCGCAGGACGTCCGGCCGGGATGCTGACTCGACCCGGACCACCGTCGCGCCGTGGTCGGCCAGGTACTTGGTGGTTATCGGCCCAACCCCGACCCAGCTGAAATCGGCAACTTTAAGCCCGTCAAAGACTTTTACGGCCATCGACTAAATTGCGTTTACCCCCCGAAGGTACTCAAGGTCTGACCGACTCAGACCCAGCAGGCCGCCATAGACCTCTTCATTATGCTCGCCGATAAGGGGCGGCCGCCGGTAAATCCGGGCCGGGTTCAACGTGCCCTGAATAAAGGGGCCCGGGTACGTTATCCGGGCCCCGAGTTCGGGATGCTCGACTTCAACCCAGAAACCCCGGGCCGTAAGCTGCGGGTTGTTGAAAAGGTCAGTTACGGTATTTACCGGGGCCAGCAGAATGCCGTATTTCAGGGCCGCCTCGTAAAGTTCGACCTTTGTCTTCTGTCGGAAAAGCTCGGCCAGCAGCCCCTCGATGGCCTCGATTTCGGCCTGGGCGGTTGGGTGGTGGCGGGGTGTCGCCATATCCCAGGTCTCCCACTCAAAATCCCGGAGCCAGTCAGGAAGAAGGCCGGCCTCGTCCAGAAGGGTCACCAGCCCCCGCATAGATTTAGCACCGGCCTGACCGCCCAGGATAAGCAGGCAAACATACCCGTCCCGGCACGGGTAAATCTGCCGGATTACCAGCCGTCCCGTTGTTCGGCGGGCCCCGGCCCGCCGGAGGTCGAACCCGTAGAAATCCGGCAGGGGAAACGGCGTCTCGTTCATCAGGGTCCAGATGACTGCCTGCTGCATCGACACGTCGACGTGCTGGCCCCGGCCCGTCATTTCCCGGTAGTAGTGGGCAATCATCGCCCCGGCGGCCGCCTGGGCCCCGGCATGGAGCCAGGCCTGAGGCACGCTGACCCGAACGGGCGGCCGGTCCGGGTCGCCCGAAATCGCCATCATTCCGCCCATGGCCATCCCAACGATATCGGTTGCCCGGTAGCCGGCATAAGGGCCGTCCCGACCGAAAGCGCTGATCGAGACCAGGATGATACGGGGGTTAAGCCGACGCAATTCGTCGAATCCCAGACCGAGTGAATCCAAGCGGCCCGGTTCGAAAGATTCAACGACGAAATCCGAAACGACGACCAGACGCCGGAAAAGCTCCTGGCCGTCGGCGGTCTCCAGGTTCAGGGTGATGCTCCGCTTGTTGAGGTTAAAGGCCCAGAAGTAGAGGCTTCGCTCGGGGTCCGGCATGTCGTGGTAGAAGGGCCCCCGCCGTCGGCCCGGGTCACCACCCGGCGGCTCGACCTTAATCACGTCGGCCCCCAGGTCGGCAAGAATCCGGCCGCAGACCCAGCCCCGGTCGTCGGTAAGGTCGAGGACCCGGTAGGGTGCCAGCAGACCGTCGGGCGTCAACCGGACGTCAGCTCCCGAAGGAACGGGTTGAACGTTTTCTCGCGGCCAATGGTGGTGGGAGGACCGTGGCCGGGATAAACGACCGTCTCATCGGGGAGGACCAGGAGCTTGTCCCGGATGCTTTCGATGAGCTGACGCCAGTTGCCCACCGGCCGGTCCGTCCGGCCCACCCCGCCCTGAAACAGGGTGTCCCCCGAGACCAGAACCCTGTGGTCAGGGAAGTAAAAACAGACGCTCCCCTGGGTGTGGCCGGGAGTGTGAAGCACCATGAACTTCAGGCCGTCAACCTCGAGCTCCTGGCCGTCCGAAAGCTCAAGGTCCGGGTCCGGGGGCGGCTCGACGATGGTCCCGAACCACTGAACATACTGGGCATGGGCCCCCTTAAGAAGGGGGATGTCGGCCGGGTGGATCGCAAACGGGGCCCCAGTTAC
>JAUQQI010000090.1:0-1147 GCA_030549955.1 Chloroflexota bacterium | reverse complement strand
TTGACAGGAGCAATGGCCATGACGTGGTCGACGTCGCCGTGGGTATTGGCAATAAGTTTGATCTGGAGACTCCGGGCCCGGAGGATCGCCAGGATCCGCTCGGGCTCATCCCCAGGGTCAAAAACGACCGCCGTCCGGGTGTTTTCGTCGGCGATAATGTAACAGTTTTCCGCAAGGGAGCCCAGGGTAAGGGTCTCGACGAACATCTTCGTCCGAACTCCGGCTGGTATAATGTCTTCTGGGGGCGAACCGAACGCACGCACCCCAGCGAAAATTTTATAACCGGATGGTGATTCCCAGGACAAGTTGGCAGAAACCGTAAGAACAAGACCAGACTCCCGGGAGGTTGCACGGCTCGCGGCCGAAGTCGCATCCGAGAAGCAGGCGAGTGATATCCTGGTTCTTGATATTCGGCGGGTGACGGTGCTCGCCGATTATTTTGTTATCTGCTCGGCCCAGACCGAGCGCCAGCTCGAAACCATCGTCGAAGAGCTTGAAAAAGAGCTCGGCGAGGCCGGGGTTGAACTCCTCCGGCGCGAGGGAACGGCCGATTCTGGCTGGGCTGTTCTGGACTTCGGGGACGTCATCGTCCACATCTTCCGGCCCAGGGAACGAGCCTACTACCGGCTCGAAGAAGTTTGGGCTGAGGCGACGCCCGTCGTTCGGATCATCTAGCGGCCCGCCACCTCACTCCTCCAGGACCCAGCGGTCCAGAACCCGGTCGAAGTTCACCAGCTCGTCATCCCGGAAGAAAATACCCATCTCTCGGGCCGCCGTTTCGGGGCTGTCGGAGGCGTGGACAATATTCCGCCCGATCGAAAGGCCGAAATCCCCCCGGATTGTCCCAGGCTCGGCCTGAACCGGGTTAGTTGCGCCGATGGTCCGGCGCACCACTTCAACGGCGTTGGGCCCCTCCCAGACCGAGACCACTACCGGGCTCGAGGTTATGTAACGGATTAAGCCGTCGTAAAAGGGCTTGCCCTGGTGGACGGCGTACAGCTCCTCGGCCTGTTCGGTCGAGACCCAGATAAGCTTAAGCCCGACCGGTTTGAGTCCCCGGGCCTCGAGCCGTCGGATAACCTCGCCGATCAGGCCCCGCTGAACCCCATCAGGTTTGACCATAAGCAACGTTCGCTCCATCTCCGTT
>JAUQQI010000229.1 GCA_030549955.1 Chloroflexota bacterium | reverse complement strand
ACCGGACGATATCGGCGGCGGTGGCCCGGGAGTCGGCGACCACCAGGTCCGCCCGGCGGACCGAAGCCGGCACCGCCCGGCGCAGAAACCGGCCGAGCCGGGCCGGCGCCCACCTCGGGTCGACCAGGAAGTTAAGGTCGTGAATGGTCACGACCCCGAGCGCCCGGGCCAGGGGCGGCACCAGAAAATTAACCCCGTGGAAAACATCGAAGCCCGGCACCAGCCGGTCAAGGGGAAGCGGCAGGCCGACCCGGAACCAGGCAACCAGAACGGTCCGCTCGTTAAAGGGCAGGCGGACTTCCCGGAACCGGGGCCCGTAGCGGGCCGTCGGATTAAAGGGCGGGCAGTCGCGGGTTGTCACCAGCAGAAACGAAAACTCCGACGGAACCCGGCTCAGGCCGCCGACGAGCCCCCGGACGAACCGGCCGATGCCGGCCGACTGTTTAAGGGCCGGGCTGAAATCAAGGGCTACGACCGGCATCGGCCGCGACCTCCCGGGCCTCGAGCCGTCCCGAAAGGAGATAGGCCGGCAGGCCGGACAGGATCAGGCTCCAGTAGCTGATAAGCCGGTCGGCGAGGGCAACCGTTACCCCGACCTCCAGGGGCACAGCCAGACTCAGCAGACCCGCAACCCCGACCTCGACCAGGCCCAGGCCGCCGGGCGTAAACGGCACGGTCGTCAGGACCGAATTGGCCAGGGCCGCAAAAATGACCATTGGCGGCGTGATTTTGACGCCCAGGGCCTGGGTTACGAGGGCCAGCCGGCTAACCTCGCAGGCCCAAACCGCTACCGTGAGGGCCAGGGTTACGGGCAGGCTCTTGAGGCCCGCCCGGGTCCCGTATTCAAGCCGCAGATAGATGTCGGCAAGCCGGGTTGGGAGACGGCGCCGAACCCGGGGTCCGAGCCGGAAAAAGAGGCCAACGCCGGCCACGGCGATAAGAAGCAGGAGGAGGCCCAGGCCGCCGATTTCCGCCAGGGTCCGGCGGGATACCGAGCCGATAAGAAAAACGGCCGAGATAGCCAGGGCCGTAACGACCACCGTAAGGTCGAGGAGGCGCTCGACCAGGACCGTTCCGGCGGCCTCCGAAAAGCCCGAGGCCCCGTTTCGCTTTAAGTGATAGGCCCGGTAAAGGTCCCCAAGTTTCGCTGGGAGGAGGCAGTTGGCAAACCAGCTGGCGAGAATCACCACGGCCAGGTGCCAGGGGCCGGGTGGGCCCTTCGCCCCCGGCGTACTGAGGTTGCCCAGGACCACCCGCCACCGGAGGCCTCGAAGAGGAAAGGTTGAGTAATAAACAACGATTGCCAGCAGGAACAGGGCCGGGTTCGCATTGCCCAGGGCCCTCAGGGCCTCGATGGGGCTGATGCCGGCGCCCCGGAAAAGGGCCAGCAACAGCCCGAAACCGATGGCGAGGGAGAGGTACGTTCGCCATGACCGGAAAAGCTGGGGCAGCTCCGGAACCGGCCCGTTCATTCGGAACCCCCCGGCGAGACCCGGCCAGCGGCCGCCACCCCCAGCGTCAGGCCAAGCTGGGTGGGGAAACCGGCGACAAACATGTTGTCAAAGATGTTGTGGGTTGCCATCGCGACCAGCCAGCCGGTGACAACCCAGGGGAGGGGGTCATCGGGGTTCGTCCGAATCGCCCCAATTCCTGAGGCGAGCAGGCCCACCAGTAGGCCCAGGTGGGCGATAAGACCCGGAATCCCGGTCTCGGCCAGCACGTTCAAATAGTAGTTGTGGGCATGCGTGGCCAGGGCCGGCAGGGTTTCCCAACCCCGGACGGCAAACCTTTCATAGCTGACCCCGAAGTTGCCCGGCCCGACCCCCCGGAAGGGGTTATCGACGAACATAAACCAGGCCGCGTACCAGTAGGCCATCCGCTCCAGAATTGCGTAGTTATCCGGACGGATCGCTTCATAACGGGGGTCGGGCAGGGTGAAGTAAGCCGAGAGGGGCGCCAGCCGCTCCGTGACCTCGGCCGGCACCAGGCCGTAGGCAACGGCCGGCAGACCGACCAGAATCCCCAGGGCCACCAGGACCAGGAGACCGACCACCGTTCGCCGACCGGCCAGACTCGTCACCCCGAGGCCGGCCAGGAGGCCGAGCCAGGCCGCCCGGGATAAGCTTAGAAGCTCGCCGAGGCCGCCTGCCCCGGCCGCCAGGAGACCGAGGCCCACATCCCAGACCGCCGTCCGGCGCAGGCTGTAGCGCGTCCAGACGTAAGCGGCCACAACGCCCATCGTCAGATAGCCGGCATAAGGGTTCGGCTGACCGAAGGTTCCGTAGGCCCGCAACGTTTCGCCGAAGATGCAGCCGAGAGGGCCGAGACGGAGTACAGACTGCATCAGCCCGAGCAGGCCCTCAATGAGGCCGAGGCCGAGCAGAATTCGGACGTACCAGGCCCGCTGCCGGTCAGTCAGGCCGGCCGACGCCCCGACGACGAGGGCTGTAGCAAAGAGGACCCATTTCGCCAGTTCCTTGAGGGCCAGCGGGAGCGATTCGGCGGCCGGCAAAGCCCACAGGAGGGCACCGATGAAAGCCAGCGCCGGCCAGATTGCGGCCGGGAGCCGCAGCGACGCCTCCCCGGTTCCGAGCCGGAAAAGCCAGGTCAGAACATAGAGGGGCAGGACGACCTCGGCCGGGCCGATGGCTATTTCCCCGAGCCGCAGGCTGAACGGAGTCGAGAGGGGAATACTGAGCAGGACCGCGACCAGACCCGCAAAGGGCCAGCGCAGGCCCACGACCAGCAAAACTAATCCGCCGACGAGGGCAACGGCCAGGCTAACCGGCAGGAAAGCGGTGGCGGCCAGCAGGCCGCCCCCAAGGACGACGGCCAAGAGCCGGTCAGGCCTGAGCCAATCGCGACTGAAAACTCGGGCAGTCATCCGAATCTAGGTCGCAAGTCGCCCGGCCGTGATTTCTTGCTGGTACCAGGCGATGGTGCGGCGCAGCCCCTCCTCTAGGCCGACAGTTGGGGACCAGCCGAGAATCCGGCGGGTTTTCGTAAGGTCCGGGCGCCGGCGGGAAATCTCTTCAGGGCGGGGAGGGAGAAAAACGATCGGGGCCGGGGTCCCGGTCAGGGTTTTAACGAGCCGGGCGACCTCGACGACCGGCCGCTCGTCGTCGTTGCCCAGGTTAAAGACCTCGCCGGCAAGGCCGTCCCCAAACCCGACCTTAAGGAGGCCCCCGACCAGGTCCGAAACATAACAAAAGCTGCGGGTCTGGGAGCCGTCGCCGTACACGGTGAGGGGTTCGTTGCGCAGGGCCTGGCGGATGAAGTTCGGCACAACCCGGCCGTCGTCGACCCGGTTACGGGGCCCGTAAGTGTTGAAAATCCGCGCGATCCGGACGTCGAGGCCATATTTGCGGTGGTAGGTCACGGTCAGGGCTTCGGCGAACCGCTTGCCCTCATCGTAGGCGGCCCGGGGTCCGACCGGGTTGACGTGCCCCCAGTAGGTTTCGGGCTGGGGGTGAACTTCCGGGTCGCCGTAGACCTCAGATGTGGAGGCGAGAACGAACCGGGCGCCGGCGGCCCGGGCCAGCTCGAGCAGGTTGTAGGTTCCGACGCTGTTGACCAGCATCGTTTCGATGGGGTAGCGGGTGTAGTCCTCGGGGCTGGCCGGGCTGGCCAGGTGGAAGACGACGTCAGGCGGGCCATCCGGCAGCTTGACAAGCCTGGTTACGTCCTGCTCGATGAGCCGGCAGCGGTCAGCCCGGACCAGGTGGGCGATGTTTTCGGGCCGGCCCGTGAGAAAGTTGTCTACAACCGTAACCTCGTGGCCGACTTCGACCAGGCTTTCGACAAGGTGGGAGCCGATGAAGCCGGCCCCTCCGCTGACGAGGATTTTCATCGGTTCACTCCGGCAAGTCTTACGCTGGCGAACATGAACCAGAATAGATAGGCGAGGTCAATCAGAAAATACGAGTTGTCAAAGAGACCGTGAACCAGCAGGTCGGCCATGGCGGCCCCACAGAGGGCGCCGATAAGTCGGAAGTCTGACCGTTCGGAACGTGCAAGCCCAAATACCCGGCGCCAGAATTCAACCTGCAACAGGCCCAGGGCAAAGACGCCCCCGATACCGAGTCGCACCCAAAAGTCTAACACAATATTGTGGGGGTGCGAAATATCCGGCTCCTGCCAGGCTTCAGGGGGCATGTATCTTCCCCGGTAAACGTAGAGAAAGTTGTCAAGGCCGACACCGGTAATGGGGTGGTCCCGGATCATGCGGAGGGCGGCCTCCCAGATGTAGAGGCGACGCAGGGCGGTCTCGTCGGCTCCGAAGCGGCCGGGGGCTAGCAGAAGCCCGAGCAGGCCGATAATGACCGGAACCCCGAGCAGGATTAAAGCCGCGGTCAGCCGGCGGCGCCGGGTGAGGAGTCCAAACCCGGCGGCGAGGGCCGCGGCCAGGCCCAGCCAGGCCCCCCGGGAGTAGGTGAGCCAGAGGGCCCAGAGGCCGGCCAGGGCCGTGAGGCCGGCCGCCAGACGCCCCCTGCCGCCCCACCCCACCGCGAGAAGGACCGCCGGCGGGATCAGCTTGCCCAGGTAGAGGGCGAGGGCATTTGGCGAATGGTAGATGGCTAACGCCCGCCGCACCCCACCTGTAGCTTCGGTGACCCCCACGAAATGGTAATGGTAAAGGGTGTAAAAGCTGACAATGGCACCCGCAACAATAAAACCCCCGGAAACCCAGCCTGGAAGCTCCTTCGGCCGGACAGTCTGAACGGCAAGGAAGTAAAAGACGAGGGGCTCAACGATTACCCGCCGGTACTCCCGCAGGGCCACGTGGGGATATTCGGCCCAGGCAAGGGAGAGGGTCGCTATCCCCCAAAACACGACCGGGCCGGCCGGAACAGCCGCGGCCCACACGTCCCGAAGCAGGCCCCCGAGGGTCAGTCGCCGGGTGGCCAACCTCCAGAGCTGCTGGCCGGCCCAGGTAGCGGCCGCGGCCAGAAGGAGAATCTCCGAAACGACGAATTCCGGGCCGCCGAACTGCTTTGGGAACCGGTAAAAGGGGCTCAGCCAGAGGACCCACCAGAGGGCGGCCGGCAGGTCCCGGGCGGCCCCGGCCATAAATATCCCCAGGCCCAGGGTAATGAGGGCCGGGTGCTGGCCAAAGTAAAAAATGCCGATTCCGGCCCCCTGAGCCGCGACCCAGCGGAGCCTACTCGAGCCGGTAAACCAGGTGAACTGGCTTTCCATCCCGCTGACGGGTTGCAAACTCCAGGACCGGCCGGCGGCCCAGGGCGGCCGCGACCCGCTCGAACTCGGCCCGCCGGTCATAAACGGTTGCTTCCTGGGCGTGAAAGATATACCGGGCGTGGGGAAAGCGGCTTGCGTAGCCGTAGAGAAGATCGACCAGCTCCGGCGGGGCCTGGGCCCGGTAGAAAAAGACCTCAACCGGAGTGACCCGGGCCCCGGTGAGCACAACGACCGGCGCCGCAATGCCCCAGTCC
>JAUQQI010000101.1 GCA_030549955.1 Chloroflexota bacterium | reverse complement strand
GCAGGGGGCGCCTTCGGCGCTGTCAAGGTCTCGGCTGCCTGGCCCGGCCGAGTCGCCTCCGGCGACTGCCACTGTCTCAAATGTTTCTGAACTTACACATGACCCGCTTTTAAAACCTTCCGCCGCCGGCCACCCCCGGGACTGGGCCCCAGCGCTAAAATCCGAAATCCCCGGGGGTCCCCTGAGGCCGGTTGACACCGGGGACGAGTTGGCGTACATTCTACCGGACCCGGCGTCCGCAAAATCCCGACGGGGGCGAAATAACTATGGCTCGAACTCCCAGGTGGCCTTTCCGAAGCCGCTACTGCATCGTCGGGGTCGGAAACACCGCCTACGGCAGGCTGCCGGGCTGGTCCCACGTGGCCCTCAATGTCGAGGCGATTAAGCGAGCCCTGGACGACGCCGGCCTTACCAAGGACGACGTTGACGGGGTCCTCACCAAGGCCCCAACCTCGGATTTCCAGATGCTTTACAGCACAAAAGTCGCCCAGGCCCTTGGGATCTCCCCCAGGGTCACCGCCACCATCGACCAGGCCGGGGCCTCGAATATCGGCCTTATCTGGTACGCCATGAGCGTAATTGACGCCGGGATGGCCGAAGTCGTCGTCTGCAGCTACGGCGATAACCCCCTCACGGGCTCCCGGGCGGCGTACCGGCGGATTGCCGGGGACGAGGCCGCCTACGGCCTGATGGGTGCCCCGGCCGGCTATGCCCTGATTACCCGCCGCTACATGCACGAGTACGGCCTTAAGCCCGAACAGCTGGCGGCAGTCGCCATCGCCTGCCGCAAGCATGCGTCCCTGAACCCCAACGCCCAGTTCCGGGAGCCGATAACCCTCGAAGACTACTTCAACAGCCGGTTCGTGGTCGAGCCGCTGCGTCTATACGACTGCTGTCCCATCACCGACGGCGGGGCGGCTGTCGTCGTAACCTCTGAAGAGCGGGCCCGGGACTTAAAAAAGCCGCCGGTCTATGTCCTGGGAGTCGGCCAATCGCACCCGGCGAAGGACCTGGTCCTGCGGGAAGACTGGACGACCAGCGGGGCGAAAGAGTCGGGTCGGGTCGCCTTCGAGATGGCCGGCATAACCCCGCAGGATGTCGACCTGGTCGAGCTTTACGACTGCTTTACGATTGTGCCCATCATCACCCTGGAGGATTACGGCTTTTGCAAGAAGGGTGAGGGCGGGGGCTTCGTTGAAGGCGGCCGAATTGAGCTTGGGGGTGAACTCCCGCTGAACACGAGCGGTGGACTTCTGGCTGAAACCGGAATGCCCGGGATGCAGCTTATCGTCGAGGCGGTTCGCCAGCTCCGGGGCGAGTGCGGCCCCCGCCAGGTGCCTGACGCAAAGGTCGCGGTGGTGAGCAACCAGGGTGGGATCATGACGACCCACGCAACCCTTGTCCTTGGGCGGGAGAGATGACGGCAGAGCGACCCCTTCCCGAAATTACCGACCAGAACCGGCCCTTCTGGGAATCGGCCCGGGCCGGCCGGCTCACGCTTCAGCGGTGCAGGAACTGCGGCCGGTGGCGCTACCCGCCGGCCCGCCACTGCTACTGGTGCCTTTCGGACGAGGCCGAGTGGGCGCCTGTTTCCGGCCGGGGCACGGTTTACAGCTTTGTCGTCTTTCACCAGGCCTTTCACCCCGCTTTTAAAGACCAGGTTCCGTACAACGTGGCTGTCGTCGAGCTGGTTGAAGGCCCGAGGCTGGTTTCGAATATCGTCGGCTGTCGCAACGACGAGGTCTACGTGGGCATGCCGGTCGAGGCCGTCTACGAGCCGGTGACCGACGAAATCACCCTGATTAAGTTTCGACCGGTGGAGGTCTGGGAGCGGGCCGACGCCGTGGTCGATTGAGGAGCCGAAGATGCTGCGAAAGCCCTGGCAACCCTTTGACCCGGCCCAACTGAAGGCGATTCCGGCAACCCTGGGGGTCTACGAGGTGGGCGATGCCGAGGGCCGGATCCTCTACATCGGATATGCCGGAGGCCGGTCCCTTTTCGGGCTCAGGGAAGAAATCGCCCGGCATTTTGGGCCGGATAACCCAAATCCGGTCACCCGGGAGCAGGCCGCCCGGTTTCGGTACGAGGTGACGCTCTCTTACCTTAGCCGCTGGTACGAGCTTTTAACCCTCTATTATGAGGCAAACCAGCGCCTGCCGGAAGGGAACCTGGCAACGGGCGACCTTCCTCCGAAACTCGGGCGCTTTCACCTTTCGCCGATTACCGGCCGCTGGCAGCCGTGACTTTCGGAGGAGAGGCTATGGACCTGCAACCTGACGAGCAACAGCGGATGATAGTTCAGACCGTTCGTCGGTTCATCCGGGAGGAGATAATCCCCCTGGAGCGGGAGCTTGACCCCGACGCCTTCGAGCTTCCGCCGGAAGAGGAGGCGCGGCTCACGAAGAAGGTCCGGGAGATGGGCCTTTACGGGCTGGATGTTCCCGCCGAATTCGGGGGTCCGGGGCTGGATACGGTGACGCTGGCCCTGGTGTTTGAGGAGCTTTCCCAGCATCGGGCCGGCCTTTACGCCCCGGCTTACGGGGTCTTCGGTACGGTGGGTTTAGCCCAGCTTTACCGGGGGACCGAGGAGCAACGCCAGAAGTATCTTTATCCGATGCTTCGGGGCGAAAAGCGAGGCTTCTTCGCCCTTACCGAGCCGTCGGGCGGCTCGGACCCGGCCCGGGCCATTCAGACCCGGGCGGTCCGGGACGGAGACGACTGGGTGATTACCGGGTCGAAGATCTTCATCTCGGGGGCGGACCGGGCTGACTTCGGGCTGGTCTACGCCCGGACCGACCCGGCGAAAGGTCGGCAGGGAATCACCTGTTTTATCGTCGAGACGAACACGCCGGGTTTTGCTATCCGGCGGATCGTCCACACCCTCCGCTCGGCAGAGTATGCGACCGAAATAACTCTGGATGGGGTGAGGGTGCCCCCTGAAAATGTCCTGGGGGAGGAGGGACAGGGCCTCGATATCGCCAACGAAGTCCTTACGCGCAACCGGATAACCTATTCGGCGGCAAGCCTCGGCGTGGCCGTTGCCGCCCAGCGGATGGCCGTCGATTACGCCCAGAAGCGGGAAACTTTCGGGGCGCCCCTTTCGACCCGGCAGGCGATCCAGTGGATGCTCATCGACAACGAGATCGAGATCCGGTCGGCCCGCTGGCTTATCCTCCAGGCGGCTGATAAGGCCGACCGGTCAACGAGCGCCCGGGACTACCGGTTCGAGACGGCCATTGCCAAGGCCTTTGCGACCGAAGCCGCTTTCCGGGTGGTTGACCGGGCGATCCAGATTCACGGCGGCTACGGCGTAAGCAAGGACCTGCCCCTGGAGCGCTGGTTCCGGGAACTCCGTATCCGGCGGATTGGGGAAGGGCCAACGGAGGTCCAGCGGCTAATCATTGCCCGCCAGCTCTTTTCGGGAGGGTACAATGGCTCTCTTGTTTGAAGTGAGGGACCGTGTCGCTTATCTCACGATTAATCGGCCGGAGGCGATGAATGCCCTCGACCCGGAGACTTACCGGGAACTATCGGAGGCGTGGATAGAGGTCCGTGACAACCCGGAGATCTGGGTGGCGATAATCACCGGGGCCGGAGACACGGCCTTCTGTGCCGGGGCTGACCTCAAAAAGACCATCCCCAGGGAACCCGAGCTCTGGGAGTTCTGGCAGACCCAGGCCGAACCAATTTTAAATCGCGGCCTTGAAGTCTGGAAGCCAGTCATTGCGGCTGTAAACGGCTACTGTCTCGGGGGCGGTCTTACCCTCCTCTTCGCCACCGACATCCGGGTGGCGGCCGAGCATGCCAGGTTTGGCCTGCCCGAGGTGAAGCGGGGTTTTCCCCCGGGGAACGGTGGAACTCAGCGCGCCTTAAGGCAGCTCCCGTACTGCATTGCGATGGAACTTCTGCTCACCGGGGAGATGATCACGGCCGAAGAAGCGTACCGGGTCGGGCTGGTGAACAAGGTTGTGCCCTTGAAAGACCTGATGCCGACGGCCGAAGAGTATGCCCGGCGGATAATGGCCAATCCGCCGCTGGCGGTTCGGGCGGTAAAAGAGCTGGCCGTCCGGAGCCAGTATATGCACATCAACGACGGCCTCAGGCTTGAGGCAGCTATCAGCCGCATTTTGCGGGCGTCGGAGGATTCCAAGGAGGCAGTTCGGGCCTTCGCCGAGAAGCGGCCGCCCCGGTTTACCGGGGCGTGACATAACCGGACAGGGAGGTGCAAGGCATGGTGCAGAGGAGGTTCACCAGACGGCGATTTTTGGGGGTGAGCCTGGGTGCCGTCAGTGCCCTGGCCCTCGGATGCGCTCCCCAATCGGCGACTCCGACTCAACCTCAGACCCGGCAAGAGACACCCCGCTACGGGGGCGTTCTCACCGCTTATTTAGAAACGGACCCACCGAATTTCGACCTGCACCAGAACAGTAGCTGGGTCGCCCTGCATCCGATCGCCCCCTGTTACAATGGGTTGGTCCAGTTCGACCCGTTGGACCACACGAAGATAATCCCCGACCTGGCCGAACGCTGGGAGATAAGCCCCGACGGAAGGACCTACACCTTCTATCTTAAGCGGGGCGTTAAATTCCACCACGGCAAGCCCTTCAAGGCCGAAGATGTTAAGGCCAGCTTTGAACGGATCATCTGGCCGCCCCGGGGTATTGTCAGCCTGCGGCGAGAGGCCTTTGCGGCCGTAGACGGCATCGAAACGCCAGACGACTACACTGTCAAGTTTATTCTCAAGCGGCCAAGCCCGTCGCTTCTTGCAAACATTGCTCAGGGCTGGAACGCAATTTATCCCAAGGACATCCTGGATGCCCGAGGAGATATGAAATCGCAGGTCGTGGGCACCGGGCCGTTTAAATTCAAAGAGTACATCCGGGGCGTAAGCATCGAGCTTGTCAGGAATCCCGAGTACCACGTGCCAGGCCGACCATATCTGGACGGGATCAAGTTTTTCATTATCCCGGACCCGAATACGGCGATGTCGGCTTTGCTGACGGGCGAACTGCTTGTTTTCAGGCCCTACTTCGTCCCGGACCTCACGCCGATCACCGGCCAGGCCGCAACCCAGATCGTCGTCGAGCGCACGGTTGGGACCCTGTCCAGAGTTGTGTATCTTAATGCCCGGGTGAAACCCTGGGATGACCCCCGGGTGCGACTAGCGGCAGCCCTGGCCATCGACCGGGAGGAAGCTGTCAAGGTGCTCACCCAGGGCAACGGGGCGGTCGGCACCATGATGCACCCGGCTGGGCAGTGGGCACTGCCGAAGGATGAGCTGGCGAAGATTCCGGGCTTTAGCCCCGACAAGGCCCGGGAACGGGAAGAGGCGAAGCGTCTACTGGCTGAAGCTGGGTTTCCGGCCGGATTCAAGACAAAAATACTTAGCCGCAAGGGGGCCGGCTGGGAAAGTCAGGCCGTATTCGTTAAAGACCAATGGGCAAAGGTCGGGATTGACGCAACCCTGGACGTCCAGGAGCTGGCCGTACGGACCGACCCGCTTAACCGCCGGGATTTCGCGG
>JAUQQI010000081.1:4337-5575 GCA_030549955.1 Chloroflexota bacterium | reverse complement strand
TCCTTGAGCTGGCAGTCGGGATGGTGCCAGGTGTGGCCATTGGCGTTGTGCCTGGGCGGGTAGTCCATCATCGAGCCGCCGGTGGGCCCGCCGTGGCAGCCCAGACAGTACTGGTTATAAAGCTGCTCGCCCCGACCTAAATCCGGCGCCGACAAGGTCGACCGAACTGCGGGCAGCCTGACACAGGCCGAAACCAGGCCAACAGCCAGTACGACCAGGACCGCAAGCCCCACCCTCGGGCGGATGACTTCTCCGACCAGCATTCGTACTATCGGTGATAGTATAGACTTCTACCGTCAGGCCCGTCAAAACCAGTGCTCCTGTGGGGACAACCGGTTCCCGGGCGGGGGTTAACCCTGGCGGTGCGTGTCGGGGCCCGGTTGAAGTCAGGTGCCGGCTCGCAGCCGGCTGAGGCCCTCGGAGGGTCCTTCGCCCTCGACGTAGTATTCGACCCCGAGTTCGGCGGCAAGCCGCCGGGCCCCATCCGGCAGGCTCTGGCCCACCACAACCGGGTAAGCCCGCAGCTTCCCGGCCCCCGCCGCTTCCAGGGTTTCGGCCCGGCGTCTGGCCCGAACCACGTCCACGGCATCGATGGTCGGAGAAGCCTCAACAATAACTATGGTACCGGGCTGGCCTTCCGGCCACCAGATGATGTCTGCCAGGGCCGGGTCTGCCTCCCGGTCAACCTGAACGGAGGCGAGGAGCTGACCCAGGCGACGGCGGACCTCGAGCTCGTCGGGGCTTCCGCCCTCGCCCGGACCGAGGATTCGGGCTGCCCGCCGTACGGTCTCGGCCTCGTACCGTTCGCCCTCTTGCTTGAATTCCATCCGATCCAGCCGGCCGGCGAGGGCCGCCACGTCCGCGGCCAGCCCATCCACCCGGGCGGTCAGCTCATCAACCCGACCAATGAGCGTTCGAAGCTCCTGCTCGGTTCTGGTCTGGGCCTCGGCCAGGGCCTTCACAGTGCCGACCAGGCTTCCGACCACACCCGTAAGCTCCCGCACGGCCCGGGTAGTCTCATGCTCGGCCTCGGTCAGGGCCCGGAACGAATCGGCCAGGGGGCTGAGGGTCCCGACCAGGCTCTTCAGAGTCTCCACTGTGTCAGTCAGGGCCCCGGTAAACCTTGTTACGGCCGCTTCCAGGGCAGCGACGCGCTCCTCCAGGGTGGGCATTTTGGGTTCCTCCAAGGGGGATTTTACAGCATTCGGATGCGGGGCACCCTGGGCCGAACCTGCACC
>JAUQQI010000081.1:0-4327 GCA_030549955.1 Chloroflexota bacterium | reverse complement strand
AGCTGAGCCCGGCGCTTTTTAGATATCCAGGTTGCGGACGTTCTTGGCCTGGGCCTGGATAAAGTGCTTGCGGGGGGCGACGGCCTCCCCCATCAAGATCTCGAAGATCTTATCGGCCTCGACCGCGTCTTCGATGGTCACCTGGAGCAGCGTCCGCTTCTGCGGGTCCATGGTCGTCTCCCAGAGCTGCTCCGGGTTCATTTCGCCCAGACCCTTGTAGCGCTGGATGGTCAGGTTCTTGTTGCCGAGCTTCTTAACCAGCTCGTCCTTCTCGGCGTCGCTGTAGACATAGTGAACTTTACTTCCCTGCTGAATCCGGTAGAGGGGCGGCTGGGCAATATATAGATGGCCGTTCTCGATGACTTCCCGCATATAGCGAAAGAAGAACGTCAAAAGCAACGTCCGAATGTGGCTTCCGTCTACATCTGCGTCTGTCATAATAATTATGCGGCCATATCGCAATTTTGATATATCAAATTTGCCGCTGATACCGGCCCCGAGGGCCGTGATAATGGCCTTGATCTCTTCGTTGCCCAGGATCTTATCCTCACGGGCCTTCTCAACGTTAAGAATCTTGCCCCGGAGCGGCAGGATGGCCTGGAACCGCCGGTCCCGGGCCTGCTTGGCGCTTCCTCCGGCGCTGTCGCCCTCGACGATATACAGCTCAGCCCGGTCCGGGTTCCGTTCGGTGCAGTCGGCGAGCTTGCCCGGCAGGGTCGCCCCTTCCAGGGCTGACTTGCGGACCACCAGCTCCCGGGCCCGCCGGGCCGCCTCCCGGGCCCGGGCCGTTGTCAGGGCCTTCTCGATAATGCGCTTGGCATCGGAGGGATTCTCTTCGAAAAAGATGGTCAGGCCCTCGTAGACGGCGGCCTCAACCTGGCTCTTAACTTCGGCGTTGCCGAGCTTGGCCTTGGTCTGCCCTTCGAACTGGGGCTCGGTCAGCTTGACGCTGACGATGGCCGTCAGCCCCTCCCGGACGTCGTCCCCGGTCAGATTCGGGTCATCGTCTTTAAGAAGCTTCGCCTTGCGGGCATATTCGTTTACGGCCCGGGTCAGGCCCGACCGGAATCCGGTCAGGTGGGTCCCGCCATCGACGGTGTTGATGCAGTTGGCAAACGTAAAAACCGACTCGGCGTAGCCCTCGTTGTACTGGAGGGCCACCTCAATCTGGGTGCCGTTGACCTCTTTAGCGATATAAACCGGGTTGGGGTGGATGACTTTGCGGGTCCGATTTAAGTACCGCAGAAAGCTCAGGACGCCCCCCTCAAAGTAAAAGGTGAGCTCCCGGTCGGACCGCTCGTCCCGGAGGGTGATCCGGAGACCCCTGACCAGGAAGGCGAGCTCCCGGAACCGCTGGGCAAGGGTATCAAAGTTATACTCAACCTTCCCGAAGACCTGCCTGTCAGGCAGGAAGGTCACGGTTGTGCCCCGTTCGGTTGTTGACCCCACCTCCTCGACCGGGGTGGTGGGCACGCCCCGCCGGTACTCCTGCCGGTAAACCCGGCCGTCCCGGCGGACCTCGGCCCGGAGCCACTCGGAAAGGGCGTTGACAACCGAGGCCCCAACCCCGTGCAGGCCGCCCGAAACCTTATACGAACGGCCGTCAAACTTGCCCCCGGCGTGGAGGACGGTCATCACCGTCTCGAGGGCGGACCTACCCGTCTTCGGGTGGGGGTCCACCGGGATGCCCCGGCCGTTATCTTCGACGCTGACCTTTAAATCCTTGTGGAGGGTGACGATGATCCGGTCGCAGAAGCCCGCCATCGCCTCATCCACGGCGTTGTCGACGATTTCGTAGACGAGGTGATGCAGGCCCCGCTGGTCCGTACTGCCGATGTACATGCCGGGCCGGCGGCGGACAGCCTCCAGCCCCTCCAGAACCTGAATGTCTGCAGCGGTGTAGGTGTTTTCGACCTTTGCTTCAGCCAAGGCTAACCTCCCGTTGCCGAGCGGACCGGTCCTTGTAGAAGACCATCGCCCCCAGGGTCAAACCCGAGGCGACCACGGCGTTCCCGGCGGCCGCCAGGGGCACCCCGGCCCAGCCGGCCATAAGGGCATTCCAGATGACCGACATTCCGACCGAAATCAGATAAACGAGCAGAATCAGGCCCATTGCCGGCCAGAAGTTGCGCCGAACGACGGCGACGCTCGCCCTCACTGCCTCAACCGGTCCGACATCCGAAACAAACATGGCCGGGTGGACAAAGAAAAGATAAATACTTACCCAGACCAGCACGATGGCCCAGAGCAAAATTACCACCTCGGCCAGGGCCGGGCTGATCAGGTTAAGGACCGCAACCAGCATAAGGATGGGAACGGCCGTAACCATCAGGGCCGCCAGCCCGAGCAGGACCAATACGGTAAGCCGGGCCCAGCCCCGGAGGATAAAGGCGACAAAGTCGCCGGGCTTGGGGACCTCGCCCCGAAGGGCGCTGGCCAGCCCGCCCAGATAAACCGCCGCGAGCAGAAGCCCGGCCAGGCCGAACCCGAGGGTCAGTCCCAGGCCCAGCACCCAGCTATCGATAATGACGGTCGGCGCCGGCCAGGGAGCCGGGACCGGCCGCGGCCCGATAACCGTCGGAACCTGCCACCAGGTTATGAGTCCGAGCAGATTAACCGAGCCGATCTGCTCGGCGGCCTCCCGCCAGGTCTGGACGGCGTCGGCGGCGCCCTCGGCCGCAAGTCTGGTCGAGAGCCGACTCAATTCCTCGAATACCCGGACCCCCAGGGGCCTGGGGGAGAGCCTGGGGCCGAGCCAGAGCAGGATGTCGACGGCAACCGGAATAAGGGCCCACCCCGGGTTCCGGCCGAGCGCACCGAACCCGGCTGAGAGGGCTTCAATAACGCTCATCCGCTTTAGTTTAACACAGTCCAGGCTCCCCACTCCCGATTCTACGGCCGGCTGCTCAGGGCCCGCCGGTTTTCACGACCTGACGCCCCGGTCCTGGCGCCCAGCGTCTCAAATCCCTGACCAGACAGCTTACATGGACGGCTGCGCCCATGAGGCTATCGCCGAGTTGCTTGGCGTTTCGCCGCGCCAGGTGCACAACTATCTGGAAAGGGCCCTGCGTCGACTTCAGACCAGGCTGGCTTCAGCTTTGGACCAAAATTTCCGCTAAATTTCTGAACCAATTCTTGATCTTTTCCTTGAAGACCCGGATGCGGTCTGCTTTATTACAAACCAGAGCTGTTGCTTGGGGGAAACTAATGAGGCGGATTTCCAGGCGTCTGGCTCTCAAGCTTCTTGGGACCGGAGTGGCCGTGTCGACGGTAAGCTGCCTGCCTAGCGGCCAGCAAACCCAGGCCCCGCCAAGCCCTGCCCCCCGCCCCCATCGCCAGCTCCCGCCCAGCAGTACACCTCGGTGGCCCCGCCCGGTGAGCGGCGGGTTCTCTCGCTGAACCCACCAAACTATGAGAGTCCTCTTCACCTGATCAAGGGATTCTTGACGCCTGCACCGCTACATTTTGTTCGAACCCACGACCCGGTCCCGAGGATTAAGCTTGAGGAGTGGCGACTCCGCATCGAGGGTAATGGGGTGGAACGGGCTGTCGAGCTCACTTTCGAGGCCCTCCTTAAGTTACCGAGCCGTTCGGTAATCTGCTTCATCGAATGTGCCGGAAACGGCCGTTCTTTCTTTGCCGACCTTTTGGGGAGGCCGGCCGAGGGCGGCCAGTGGCGGCTCGGTGCTATCAGCGTATCCGAGTGGACCGGCGTGCCGCTGGCAGCGGTGCTGGAACTGGCCGGATTGAAGCCTGACGCCCGGGATGTCCTTATCGAAGGCCTGGATCAGCTTAAAATAAGCAGACCTATACCCGTTGAAAAAGCCCGCGACCCAAACACCATTCTGGCTTACGCCATGAATGGTGGGCACATTCCGCCGGACCATGGCTACCCGGTTCGGGCGGTTGTACCCGGATGGGTGGGCATAAACAGTATCAAATGGGTGGGGCGTATTGAAGTTTCCAATCAGCCCATCAAAGTTGCAACTAACACTACCAGCTATATCCTCGACGGTCCCGATTATCCGGACAAGCCCCCGCTGACAAGTCAAAATGTGAAGAGCGCCGTCGCTTTACCATGGGATGTGACTTTGCCGGCTGGCCGACACCTGATCCGGGGCTTCACCTGGTCCGGACAGGGCCGCATCGTTAAAGTCGAATATTCCCTTGACGAAGATAAGACCTGGAACCATGCAAGCATTCTGGAGCCGGTTCTGCCCCTGACTTGGGTTCGCTGGGGGTTTGCCTGGGATGCCAGGCCGGGCAAGTATACAATTCGGGTTCGGGCTACCGATGAAAAAGGCAACACGCAGCCGGATAGGGTGCC
>JAUQQI010000203.1 GCA_030549955.1 Chloroflexota bacterium | reverse complement strand
CGGAACCGAGGGGTTACGCGGGGCGGTCGGGTCGGCTCGGCGGTCCGAGGGCATTATCGCTTTGTTCAGCCGAGGATGTCGGCCGGCCGGTTTGTGACGATTTCGCTAATCCGGATACCGAAGTTCTCATCGACGACCACCACCTCGCCCCGGGCGACCAGGGTGCCGCTAACGAGGACGTCGACTGGCTCTCCGGCAAGCCGGTCCAGGGGGATGACCGACCCCGGCCCGAGCTGGAGGATTTCCCGGATGGAAAGGCGGGCCCGGCCCAGCTCGACCGTGACCGGGAGGTGGATATCCAGCAGAAGCTGAAGGCTCCCGCCGCCGGCACCCGCGGCGCCCGAAAGCTCGGAAAACTCAGCCGGCCTGATTTCCGGCGTCTCCTGCGCCATTTTTCGATTCCTCCTCGGAAAGGACTTTCACAACCTGCCCGGCCAGTCTTCGCCCGACCCGGCCCGGCCGGACCAGAAACCGGGTCCGGCCGGCCACGGCCAGCTCCAGTGGTCGGTCGATGGGCTGGTCAAGCCGAATTACGTCGCCAGGCTGGAGCCCGATAAGGTCCCGGAGGCTCAGGCTTGCCCGGCCGAGGATGACATTGAGGCCGACCTGAGTCTGCTCGAGACGTCGTCTTATCAGGTTTTCATCCCGGCCGGGTTCCCGGCGTCGAACATCCAGCAGCATCCGGATATTAAGCTGGCGGGCCACGGGTTCGATAACCGGAAACGGGACGCAGAATGTGACCCACCAGGGTCGGCCGAGCAGATTGAACGCGACCCGCCCCTTCAGGCAGGCGTCGGTAGCCAGGGCGGCCTGGACGACCGGCTGGGCCGAATAGATGAGGTCTTCCAGGGCAGGGTTCAGGTCACCCAGGATGCGCCAGGCCTCCTTAAGGTTTCCGACGAGCTGGCTCAAGAGTTCCCTGAGAAGCCGGTCCTCAATTTCAGTCGGCTCCCGAAGCTGCGGCGGAACCTGGCCAGGGCCCCCGAGCAGGCGGTCAACGATTACGAAAGCCAGGTCAATATCGACCTGCAACAGGACCGTGCCCGGAAGGGGCGCAAGACTCAGCAGGGCTATGATCGGCCGCTCCGGCAGGCCCTGAATATATTCGTCAAACAGGATCTGAGTGAGTTCGACGCTGGCGCTTTGAACCGGGGTTCGCAGGTATGACGAAAGCGTAAGGCTCGAGACCCGGGCCCACGTATTGAACATCGTCTCCAGAGCCCGGAGCTGTTCTTTAGAGAACTTATCCGGCCGCCGAAAATCGTACGGTTTTACGTTCGGTTTATTGGATGACGAACTGGGCAAAAAAGACATCCCGGACCTTCGGCTCATGGACCACCTGTCCGAATTTCGTTTTGAGGTCGGAGCGCAGGGCCTCCTTCCCCTCCGGCCGCAGAAGCTCCAGGCTTGTCCTGGAGCTCACCGTCGTCAGCAGAATGTCGTCCAACCGGGGTTTGACCGGGGCCAGCTCCCGGGCGAACTCCTCCTGGTGCTTTAAATAGGCCTCGCCTTTGAGGCCGGCAGCCGCGGGGTCCTCGAACTCAATGACAACCTCGAGCTTGATGTACCGGCCGCCGCCGGGGTCGGCCAGGTTAAAGACCCGTTCTTTGAGAGGATACATAACCGACCCGCCCCGTTCGGCCGAATTGCCGGCGGCCGTTCCGGGGTTGAGAAACGGCAGGTCAACCGTGCGCCCCAGGAAGACGCCGGCCAGAAATCCCGGTAGAACCAGGATCGCCGGGAAAAATCGGCCGAGAACCTTCATCTGAGCTCCCGAAGTTCAGGGTCGTTGAAAAGATTTGCCATTTCGGGGTAGACGACCTGGATTTCGACCCGGCGATTTTGCATCCGGCCTTCCCGGGTCGAGTTGTCGGCCACCGGCCGGAACTCGCCGTAGCCGACGGCCGCCAGCCTGGCCGGGGCGATGCCCCACCGGACGGAAAGGTATCGGGCGACAGCGATGGCCCGGGCGGTCGAAAGCTCCCAGTTGGTCGGGTAGAGGGACGAATTGGGCGGGATGTTGTCGGTGTGGCCGGAAATTCGGACCTCGTTTGGGAGCCGGCGGAGGTGATGGGCAATCCGGTCGAGAACGGCCAGGGATTCGGGCCGCAGGTCCGCCCGACCTGACGGGAAGAGGAGGGCGCCAGAAATCGTGATGACGATCCCTTCCCGGTTGAGTCTGACGTCGATGCCCGTTCCCGGCAGGCCGCCAAGGGCGGCTGTCAACTGACCAAGGTCGTTACGGATGGCGATAAAGTCGTCGATGACGGAGTTGCCGCTGGCCCCGCCAGGCCGGCCGGAGAGGGCGGTCGGGTCGTAGCCCTCGAAGACGACGACGTTAAATGCCCGCTGAAGGGAAGCGTTGAGCTTGGCAAATTTCCCCTCATCGGCTTTCGAGATCGAGTACATCACGACGAAGAAGACTAAAAGCAGGGTGATGAGGTCGGCGTAAGTAATGAGCCAGCGCTCGTGGTTTGGCCCCCGGGCGCCTTCGGCCGCGCCGCGTCCCAAAGGGGCACCCCTGGCGCCACCCCCGGGGCGGTGACCCCTCATCCGGCCACCCCCGCCGGCCGCCCGGCCGACGTGCCCGCGGATGCGGCAGTGGGTGTTCCTGAGGTGCTCCGGTGGCCTGGGGAGAGGAAGGCCTCAAGCTTCTCCCGAACGATACGGGGGTTGTCCCCGGCCTGGACCGCGAGCAGTCCCTGGAGGGCGAGCTCCCGGAGGAATACCTCCTGCTTCGATTTGGCCTTAAGCTTTGTGGCCAGGGGGATCCAGAGCAGGTTTGCCGACGAGACCCCGTAAAGGGTTGCAACAAAGGCCACGGCGATGGCCGGCCCGAGCTGCGACGGGTCCTCCAGGCTGGAAAGCACGTGAATAAGGCCCATGACCGTGCCGATGATGCCCATGGTCGGGGCATAACCCCCCATCGCTTCGAGGATGCCGTAGCCGGCTTCATGGCGCTCCTTAAGGGCCTGAATATCGGTGGCAAGCACGGCTTCGATAACCTCAGCATCGATGCCGTCTACAACCAGAAGCAGGCCCTTTTTCAGAAAGGGGTCCTCCACCTTATTTGCCTCTTCTTCGAGGGCAAGAAGCCCTTCCCGGCGGGCGACCTGAGCGAGCTGGACAAACCGTTCGACGATTTCCGCCGGGGCAGCCGCTGAGCGTTCGAGAAAGGCCTCCATAATAAGTCGGGGCAGCGAAGCTACCCGCTTTAAGGGAAAACTTACCAGGGTTGCGCCGAAGGTGCCCCCGAAAACGATGAGGGCGGCGGTCCCCTGAATAAAGCCCCCGATTTCGCCCCCTTCCAGGACGGCCGCAAGCAAGAGGGCACCAAACCCGACAATTAGCCCGACCGGGGTTCCGAGTTCCATCAGGCCCCGGCCTCCGGCGGCAAGGTGCCGGCGTGGGCCACGCCCCGACAACCGACGGCCCGCCGATAGGCGACGACCCGGTTTACGACCTCGTCGGCAGATTCCCGGACGACCAGTTTCCGGTGGGTCACGAGCACAATGACCGTATCTGGTGTCGTCTCGATGGTCTCAATAAGGTCAGCATTCAAAATAAACTCCTGACCGTCGAGCCGGGAGAGTCTGATCATTCTCCTTGCCGAGCTTACGTCCGTCCCCTCAGACCCCGCCAGGGTCGGAGGTACCGGTCCGACCGGTACGGATTTCCCATCCCACCCGGTCCTTAATATCGGCAGGGTGCGCGAAATTAGACAGGGGCCCGTCCGGTCGGCCAGGAACTGCGGCCAGGACCCCTCGGGAAAACCGGGCAGGTTCGGGATACCCGGATGGGCCTGTTCCGGGGCTGTCCGCCCGGTCCAACATATGTTGGACTTTGAAGCGGAGCGAGCGAAGGTATGGGTCTGTTTGACAGTTTCCGGATAAGCGGCTCGGCCCTCACGGCCCAGCGGCTCCGACTCGATGCCATTGCCAGCAACCTGGCAAACCTCGAGACGACCCGAACCCCTGAAGGCGGACCCTATCGCCGCCAGGCCGTCGTCTTTGCACCGAGGCCTGTGTCCGGCGTCGGGGCGGTCGGGGTACAGGTAACAGCCGTCCTTTCCGAGGCTCGCTTTCGCCGAGTCTATGACCCCGGACATCCCGATGCCGACGCCGACGGCTTCGTCACGATGCCTGATATAAACCTGGCTACCGAAATGACCGACCTTTTGAGTGCCGTGCGGGCCTACGAGGCGAATGTGTCGGCCATAAATGCCCTGCGTCAGATGGCCCAGCGGGCTTTAGAACTCGGCCGCTAAAGGAGCTCGATGATGGAGGTCGGCCGCATCGACTTTGTCCCTACCGCCGGACCCGTTGCCGCCGCGGCTGCCGCAGGTACATCCGCGGCAACTGACGGTTTTGGCAAGCTTTTTACCGACCTGGTTTCCAGGCTTTCGACTCTCCAGACGGAAGCCGACCGCCTGGCCCAGGGGCTGGCGGCCGGGGAGCCGGTTGATATCCACGAAGTTATGCTCGCCCTGGAAAAGGCGAACCTGGGGGTTCAACTTGCCCTTCAGCTTCGGAACAAGGTGATTGAGGCCTATCAGGAGGTCATGCGGCTGCAGGTCTGATGGGGCAGGAACAGCTTAAAACCTACCTCGCCTCAGCCCGCCGGCTCTGGGTGTCCTTAAGTCCCGGCCGACGAATTGGCCTCCTTGTAACCCTCGGCCTGGGGGTTGGCCTCGTCCTGACGATTCTGAACTGGGTCCAGAACCCGGATTATGCGGTCCTTTACCGGGGGCTGGCTGAATCGGACGCGGCCGCCGTAACCGCCAAGCTCAAGGAGCTCGGGGTCCCGTACCGGCTCGAGGCCGGCGGCTCCACGGTCCTGGTTCCGGCCGCCCAGGTTCCTGACGTCCGCTTACAGCTGGCCGCGGCCGGGCTCCCTCAGAACGGCGGTTGGGGCCTGGAGCTTTTCAGTCAGCCGGGACTCATCGTTACGGATTTCGCCCAGCGGGTCAACTACCAGCGGGCCCTAGAAGGGGAGCTTGCCCGGACCATCGGGCGGCTAGAAGGCGTCGAATCGGCCCGGGTCCACCTGGTCCTGCCCAGGTCGTCGCCGTTTGCGGTTTCGGGCGCCACCGGCGCTTCCTCGCCGCCGGCACCGACCATCTCGGTGGTGCATCGGCTCAGGCCCGGGGCCCGACACGGGGATGAGCAGGTCCGGGCCATTACCTACCTGGTGAGCGGGGCGGTTGAGGGCCTCAAGCCCGAAAACGTCACCATCGTCGACGGGTCGGGTCGGCTTCTGTGGTCCGGGGCCGAAGGGGCCGCCTCTGGCGGCGCGCCCGGCGGACGTGCCTTTGACGCCCAGCGGCGGGTTATCGAACAGGAGCTGACCCAGAAGGCTCAGTCGGTTCTCGACCGGCTCGTCGGGGCCGGGAATTCCGTGGTCCAGGTGAGCGCTGTCCTGGACACCGACCAGTATCAGGCCCAAATTGAGACCCTCAACCCCCGCAGTCAACCGGGAGCCCTTCGGGCATCCCGGCAGATAACCGAAACATTCCGGGGCACCGGCACCGTCCCGGGCGGGGTGCCGGGGACCGAGAGCAACATCCCGACCTACCCGGCGGTAACCGGCGGGCAGGGACAG
>JAUQQI010000199.1 GCA_030549955.1 Chloroflexota bacterium | reverse complement strand
GGAATCCGAGCCGGCAATGACCAGAACCCGTGGCGGCGTTTGCATCTAAAAACCTCCTTAAAAATTTCGGCGCCGAACACCGGGCTTCGGCGTTCGGCGCCCCGATTTTTCCGATGCGCTTTCCTACGCCGGCATTACCCGGTTCAGGTTCGAACGGTCGGCAACGGCGGACCACCCGAAACGGAGCTGGTCCCGGTTACCCTCTCAGCCCGGCGCACCCCGGGCTCCCGCAGCGAAGCTGGATTTTCGGTTTTAAAGCTTCGGCCTGTCAGTCGGCCTTAACGGCCTCCCGGACCCCGCCCAGGGCGGCGATGGTCTCCCGCATAAATGCCGGCAGGTCGGCCGGGAAGCGGGAGGTGATGATGTTGCCGTCCCGGACGACCTCCTGGTCCACGTAGTTGGCGCCGGCGTTGACCAGGTCGTCCCTAATCGAGAAGAAGCCGGTCACCGTGCGGCCCCGCAGGACCCCGGCCGAGGCCAGCATCCAGCCGGCGTGACAGATGGCCGCCACCACCTTGCCCTGCTCGACGGCCTCCCGAACCAGCTTCACCATGGCCGGATGGCGCCGCATATGGTCCGGCGCATACCCGCCCGGAATGATGACCCCATCGAACTCGGCGGCACTGACCTTATCGGCAGAGGTATCGGCTTTCGCCGGGTAGCCGTGCTTGCTCTCGTAAGTCTGCGCCCCGGACCCGACCACAACCACCTCCGCCCCCGCTTCCTTCAACCGGTAATACGGATACCAGAACTCCAGGTCCTCGTAGATGTTCTCAACCAGGATGGCAACCCGCTTTCCCCGAAGTTCAGCCATGTCGGCACCTCCCGTAAGGCTCTCGTCAGACTACATTTTACCCCTTCAGCGCAGGAGGCCGAGGGCGTCCAGCCAGTATTTGACCAGGAAGACCCCCGAGCCGACCAGCAGGGCCGCCGCCACGGCGTGGACGTGGGGCACGATGGCCCGGATGAACCGGGCAACGACGGCGTGGAAAACCGAAGTCGCAACGATCGCTCCGCTCAGCACAGCCCCCATCCCCAGGGCGTAGAGAACAAATCGGGCGGCCGCCTCGACCGGGCTTCCGGCGGCCAGGGCCGACCCGACCACCACCAGAAAGACCGGCAGGGTACAGGCCAGGGAAGCGAGCGCATACCCGACGCCGAACAGGAACGGCGAAAGGAGGCCGTCCCCGATGGTCCCGGTGCCAGCGAACCGGCCGGCCGCGGCAATCCCGAAACCTTCGTCCCGGAGGGCCAGCCAGGCTCCGAGGACGGCGAAGACAACCCCGATGAGGACCCCGGCGAACGGGAAGAAATCGACCAGCGCCCGGCCACCCACCCCCAGAACAAGGCCGACGGCGCTAAAGAGGACGATAAACCCGGCCGTGGTCATCAAGCTGAGGAGGAGAGCCCGGCTCACCCGGCCCGCCACCGACCCGGATCCCCCCTGACCCAGGTAGTAGGTAACCAGGGCGGGCAGAAGAACTATGCCGCACGGGTTTACGGCGGCTACCATCCCCGCCCCGAAGGCGTAACCAAGGGCAAGCAATGAGACAAGCCCGGCCAGGTCGCCCTGGATGGCATAAATGGACTTGGTCGCCCCGGCCAGCAACAGGCCAAGGCCAACCCCAACCAGGACGAGCAGGACCCGGCCGGGCTGAATCCGGGGCCGTCGGGCGGCTGTTTTCGAGACTGACATCGGCCTACCAGGGAAAGTTTATAACAAACCGGAAACGTGTGGAAAAATAGGCTGAACGGCCGCATGCCAGCGGCTAAAATCCCGGGGGAAAGAGCATCCTGATGCTTCCTGCGAAGCCGAGCCGACGAACGTGACATTCTCTGGACTGCCGCCGGGCTCCAACCGCGCCCTAGGGGCCGGCTGGGCCCTGAGGGCCAGCCTGGTCCTGGCAATTATTGGGGTGGCCGCTGCCTGGACGCTGGGGGCGACCCTTGTTCGGGCTCAGCCTGTCCGCTACGTCGACCAGACAGGCATCTGCGGCGGCCAGTCTCCGTGTTATACAACGATCCAGGCGGCGGTCAATGACGCCCAAAATGGCGACACCATCATAATTTTTCCCGGAGTTTACACCCAGGCCGCCGGTGCCAGCCAGGTCGTTGATACCCTGGCCAAGTCGATAACCCTGGAGGGCCACCCCTCGGGGACCCCGACCGTTGCCCCGTCGGGGTCGGCCCGGGGCATCGTTATTAATGGCGGCACCGTGACCCTCCGGAACCTGAAAATCACCCAGGGCAACGCCTCCCAGCTCGGGGGACAGGGCGGAGGGCTATACGCTACCGGCGCCCAGCTCACCATTGAGGACTGCGAGTTTGCCTCGAACCGGGCCAGCGACGGCCAGGGCCAGGGCGGGGGCGCCTTTATTATGAACTCCACCGTGACCATCCGGGGCACGAAGTTTGTCGGGAATCTGGCCGGGCAGGCAGGTGGGGACGGCGGAGGTCTTTACCTGAGCAATTCCAATGCTACCATCGGGGCCTCCAGCCGAAATCCGACCATTTTCCAGTCCAACCGGGCCTCCGTCGGGCAGTCCGGCCGGGGCGGAGGAATTTTTATAAGCGGCGGGGCGGTAACCGTCGG
Source organism: Chloroflexota bacterium (assembly GCA_030549955.1). Classification (GTDB taxonomy): domain Bacteria; phylum Chloroflexota; class Dehalococcoidia; order JAUQQI01; family JAUQQI01; genus JAUQQI01. The sequence goes on along the minus strand of JAUQQI010000199.1, from coordinate 3,045 downwards.
CGACACTGAGGTCCGGGAGAATATCGCCAGCGAAGGTTCTACCGGCCAGGGGGGCGGCCTCTACGCCGAGGGCGCAAGCCTGGCTCTGACTTCAGGGGCAACCTTCTCCAAAAACGTAGCCAGCCAGGCGGCCGGTGGGGACGGGGGCGGGGCGTTCGTTTCCGGTGGCCAGCTAAACATTGGGGCGATTGTCTTCCAGGACAACGTGGCGTCTACCGGCGGGCCTGGCCGGGGCGGCGGCCTCTACCTCAGGGGGACAGCCGGGTCGGCCTCGGGCACCCAGTTCAGGGCCAACCTCGGCAGCCTGGGGACTGAGGGCCGGGGCGGCGGGGCCTACATCGAGGGCGGAACGGTCGTCCTGAACGGAACGACCTCCACCGGCAACATCGCGGCCCAGGGGCCGGCTCCTGGCTACGGGGGCGGCCTCTTTTTGACCGGCTCCGGCATGGCCGTAAGCGGCGGCACTTTCACCGGCAATTACGCTGGCCGGGGCGGCCCCGGCTACGGCGGGGCCATCGCCGCCCAGGCTGCTGCCGCCCAGCTCACGGGCATTGAGGTCCGTTCCAACACCGCGACCGACTTCCAGGACCCCACAACGGGTGTAGGGGCTGTGGGCGAGGGGGGTGGACTCTGGGCATCCGGCTCGAGCCTTACTATCCGCCAGCTCACGGTGACTAACAACTTGGCCAGCGTCTACGGCATCGGCCTCGGGGGCGGACTGGGTTTCCGGGACGGGTCCGACGGCACCGTCTCGGCCAGCACGATTAACGGCAACATCGCCTCGAGCGGGCCCGGCCCGGATGCCGCTGGCCTGGGCGGGGGCGTCTGGCTCGAGTCGAGCGCAACCCGTATCGTCGGCAACACCATTACCCAGAATCAGGCCACCGACGAAGGCACGGCCGTCGGCTTCGGCGGGGGGGTCTACCTGAGTAGCAGCCCGGCTGAGGTCCGCCAGAATCGAATCATCGGCAATGTGGCATCACCCGGGGAAGGGCAGGCCGGGGGGATTTACGCCGTCGACAGCCCGGCCCTCATCGAGGCCAACCTTATCCAATCAAACATCGCCTCTCAGGGCGGCGGGTTCGTGGTGACGACCCGCCCCCTGACGTCTCAGGGCCTTCAAGCCCTGCAGGCCGCCGGCGGCGTTCGCCTCCTGCGTAATCGGGGCTTTCAAAACCGGGCCGCCGGCTCCGGCGGCGTCACACCCATCGGCGGTGGGGGAATTATCAGCCGGACGTCCGACTTCAAGCTCATCAATAACATCTTCGCCCAGAATACTGTGGCCGGCGCCGGCACCGGCATCGCCCTCTGGCTCGGCGGAACCATGGCCGTCGCGACGTCCGGCAACGTCTATTTCAACACGTTTGCCGACAACCCGCCCTCGGCCAATCCCCTCTCAGCCGTCGTCTTTCTTTCGGACTATGCCCAGGGGATCAATTTTGTGAACAACATCTGGTCGGAAGCCGGCGCGTTTACCGGGAGCTACGGGATTGGGTCCAGCGGGACCGGCGTTAACGCCGCCGTAAGTTACACCCTCTGGAACGGATTTTCAGGCCGACGGACGCTCGGCAGCGGTATCACCACGAGCAACGACCTGGCTGGCGACCCGAAGTTCGTCAACCCCGCCGCCCTCGACTACCACATTCAGTCGGACTCGGCCGCAATTAACCAGGGCACCAACGTCGGGGTGACCGTGGATATTGACGGCCAGCCCCGGCCCTGGGCCGGAGGCTTTGACATCGGGGCCGACGAGTTCGTCCAGATTCAGGCCCGGCTCTTCCTGCCCCTGGTCCGGAACGGCGCCCCTTAGCCCTCGGGCCCGCCGCTGAGGCGGCCCTGCTCCGTCAGGGACCGCAGGGCCTTGACTTCCCGGCGGAGTTCCCGGACCGCCCGGCCAAGATAAAGCAGATACCCGAAGCTCAAAAGCCACAGGACCGAGTAGCCCGCAAACAGGAAAACAGTGTTATCCGTCATTCAGCCAGCCCCTGTCGGATGAGCTGAAGGTCATCCCGGGTCTCCTCAACCATAACCCGGTGGATCAGCAGGTAAACGTAAAGTAAGGTCATCGCCACGAGCCCGACCAGGAGGGCAACCAGCATCGGCGGCTCCAGGGCCGGTCCGCCCGCCCGGACCACCACCGGCTCCGGGTGGAGGGTCCGCCACCAGACCACCGACATGTGGATAATCGGCACGTCGACGAACCCGACAATCCCCAGAATCGCCGCAAATCGGGCCGCCCGGTTCCGGTCCGGGACATATGACCTCACGGCCAGGTAGGCCAGATAAATAAACCAGAGGATCAGGGTTGTCGTCAGCCGGGCATCCCAGGTCCACCAGGTTCCCCAGATCGGCCGGGCCCAGATCGACCCGGTAACTATCGTCAGGGTCGTGAAGACCACCCCGACTTCGGCGGAGGCCCGGCCGAGCCGGTCCCAGAAGGCCGACCGCCGCCAAAGGTAAAGGACGCTGGCGACAAAGACCACGAAGAAGGCCAGGTACGCTACCCAGGCCGACGGCACGTGGAAATAGAAGAGCCGCTGGACCGGTCCCTGGAGCCGCTCGGTCGGGGCGTACACCAGGGCGAAGTAAAGGCCGGCGAGCAGGGTCAGACCGGTGACGAGACCGAGCAGGTCCAGCCATTCGAAACGGCGGATTGAACCCACGGCAGGCCCTCCTTTCGGGTTATTCTTCGACCGCCAGCTCAAAAACCAGATAGGAAAGGCCGACGAAGAGGACGTCAAAGCCGGCGAGAAGCTGAAGCCACGGCACAACCACGTCCCAGGGGTCGCTGGCGACAACCCCCGCCGTTGCCTTCACCGTCGCGATGATAACCGGCACCGAAATCGGGAAAAGCAACAGAGGAAGCAACCCCTCCCGGGTCCGGGTGTGGGCGGCCAGGGCCGAGAAGAGGGTCCCGACCGACGCAAATCCCAGGCTCCCGAGAAACCCAACAAGACCGAGGGGGGCCAGGGGTAAATTCAGGCCGAAAAGGGCGATGAAAACCGGAACCGCCACCGCCTCGACCACCAGCATCAACACCAGGGC
>JAUQQI010000098.1 GCA_030549955.1 Chloroflexota bacterium | reverse complement strand
GCGAGGCGGTTGCCGCGATTTGACGCCCCAAGGATGGTGCCGCCCCGGGGCAGGATCCCCTGAACATCGGCCGGGGTTAACACCCGGACCCGCGGTTCTCCAACGAGCCCGTCGTAGCCATCTTCGATGCCGACGACCTCCCAGCCGTAGTGGCCCACGGCGGATTTTACGACGGCCCGGATCACCGCATTCAGGCCGGGGCAATCGCCTCCGCCCGTGAGAATGCCAACCCGCTTCATCCCCGCCGACCGTTTATCTCAGGGCGATTTCGACCGGCAGCCTGACCTCCTTCTTCGGCCGCTGGATGACGTATTCGGAGTGCCCGTCCGGACCGAACCGGGCCCGGCCAAGCCAGTTTCGGACCTTATCGGGCAGGCACGCCCACGGCACCCGCTCGCCCCGGTAGCCGTGGGCCTCGACCCGGCGCTTCGAGTTCTCCGGAACCTCGGGAGGTACCCGCAGGACGAAGTAGCGGTCCCCCTCTTTAACCAGGTAGTAATCGTGGCTCCGGGTCCGGGTTACGAACTTGATATTCGGTTCCACCATCGGTCACTCCGCCTCCGGAAAAGACAGAGAGTTGCTCCAGAAAACAATATTACACCGGTTAACCTCATTCGCCCAGGGCCCAGGCCCGAACGGCATAGTAGATGGGCCGCGGCGTAAAATCGGGGGCAACGAACGCAAAATAATCGTTGAAATTTCGGGCCGGCCGGGGCAGGCGGAAGAGCCAGAAGGCAACAACCTGGACGTACGGCCAGTTCCGCTCGGCCATTTCAAGTGCCCGGATTGTGTAGTCGATCCGCGCCGCCGGCGATACCGCCCCCTTCCAGTAGGGGTGGTCGTTCCAGCCGGCCTCCGTTACCCAGACCGGCTTGGCACCGTCCCCGTTTCGGACCATTATGTCCCGAATGAGCTCCAGGCGGGCAAAGTTCACCCGGTCCGGGGCGGGCGGGTCGTTCGGAGGCCGGACGCCCCCGTAAGCGTGGACCGCGACCGCGTCGAAAAAGTCCCGGCCCCCGGCCCGGTAAACGGCTTCGAGGAAATCCAGGTCCGGCATCGCCCGCGCCGACCGCTCGACCGTTGGGGCGAGGCCAGCCAGGGCGACCCGGGCGGCCGGGTCGGCCTGTTTGATGGCTTCATACGCCACCCGGAGGAGACCGGCGTACTCAGCCGGATCCGGCGGCCGAAACCCCCATTCGGCGGCCAAATTTGGCTCGTTCCAGACCACGTAGCCGTACACTAATCCCCGGTAGCGGGTCGCAAAGGCTGTCAGGAACCGGCCAAAATCGGCCCAGCGCTCGGCCGTAAGGTACTTCACGTTCGTGTTTGGGGGGCGGGCCCAGTCGGGCACGTAGTCGACCCGGGCGATGAGCTTGAGACCGAGGCGGTGGGCCTCCGAGACCACAAGGTCCGAGTGCTGCCAGTGGAAGATCCCGGGCTGAGGCTCGTGGTATCCCCAGGGGAAATACTCGACAACCCACACTGCCCCCATGGCCCGAACCATGCTGAGGGTCCGACGAATCTTCTGGGGGTCGGACTCATCGGTCAGGCGGGTATGGACCCCCAGCACCGGGTGGGGCGGGACCCAGGGGTCCGGTTCAGGGGGAACAAAGGGGGGCAGGGGTTGGGCGCCCGACTGCCAGCAGAGGGCAAGCCCCAGGACAATGATACCCAGGCGGTAAGCCAGCCGGTTCCTCCCCACCCCCCGGCGGCTTACTGGAACTGGCCCCGGCGGTAGCTCCAGAAGAGCGCACCGAGCAGCAAGATTGCAAGGGTAACCAGCACGATGATTCCGATCCCAATCCGCAGGCCGAAGGCGTGGTCAACCATCGTCATTGCCCTTAAACGGTTAATGGAAACCGGCCCTGCTGCCGGAGCTCGTCAAGAAGCCGCTCTTCCAGCAGGAATCGTTCGAGTTCCGCTGGCGACCGCCGAAGCCCGGCCAGCTCCTGGCCGGCCGCAACCGAGAGAACGACCCGCGCCCCGACCATGGCCGCGCCCTGAAGGGACTTCGGGGAGACCTTGTCGACCGTATCGGCCGGGGTGTGCCCCCAACCCCGCCCCACCAGGCCGTCGGCCCGGTCGTTGGAGGTCAGGGTCGCCGTTGGAATCCCGGCCACGGCGAAGGGGAAGTGGTCCGAATGGGTATTGAACCGGTCTTCGACCCCGAAGTCGTAGCCGAGCCGCCGGCTGAGGTCCCGGAAGTAGCCGACGAGCTCCGGCCAGCCGGTCAGGACCAGGCACTCGGTTCCGAGCCGGCCCCGGGCGGCCGTGTCCAGGTTGAGCATAAAGACCACCCGACCCAGCTCGTCCCGGTGGCGCTCCGCATACCGCCAGGAGCCGACCAGCCCGACTTCTTCGGCCCCGAAGAAGATAAACCGGACCGTCCGCTCGAGGGGTTCGGTCACCGTGGCCCGGAGGGCCCGGGCGATTTCAAGGCCGACAACCGTCCCGGCCGCATTATCCAGGGCCCCCTGGGAGATATCATGGCCGTCGTAATGGGCCCCGACGATGATAAGTTCCTCCGACCGGCCCGGAAGGTCGGCAATAACATTCTGGGACGTCAGCCGGACCGTGCTGCCCCCGCCGGTAAGCCGGACCGTCACCGGTCCCCGCTCCAGCAGCCGCAGGAGAAACAGGCCGGATTCCCGGGAGATGCCAAAGCCCGGAATCGGGGCTCCGGCATCACTGGCCAGACTCCCGGTTATAACGACCTGCCCCGGGTTCTGATTCCAGAAGATAAAGCCGACGGCCCCGGCTTCGACTGCCCGGCGGTATTTTTCCCGGCGGTGGCTTGCTCGCCGGCCAGGGGCCGGCGTCGTCTCGGCGGCGCAGAGGGCAATCTTCCCGGCGAGCCGGTCACCGACCCGGGCGAAGTCTTCGGCCTCGCCCTCACCAACCGGGACGAGCTCGGCGGTCAGGTCGGCCGGCTGGCTGTACGGCAGGACCAGCGCCGGGAGCTCCCGCCGGAACGGGCTTACGACTTCGAGGGATGCGGCCCCCCGCTGCCAGCCGATGAACTCGAAGGTCTCGACCACCGGTTCGTAGCCGAACTCGCCGAGCTGTTCGGCGATATATTCGGCCGCCCGCCGTTCCTGGGGACTCCCCGCAAACCGGCTGCCGAGGTCGTCGCACAGAAAGAGCAGGTGCCTGAGTGCCCGGTCCGAGCTGAATACCTCGCCGGTGACCAGTTTGTCGACAAGCTCCAGATTCACCCGGGACCTCCTGACCTAAACATCATCTTTAAAGCGCGGGTATGAGCCGAAAACTTTAACCATGGTGCAGTGGGCCCGCAGGGCCTCCAGGGCCTCGGCGACGACCGGGTCGAGGCGGTGGCCCTGGAGGTCGGCCAGAAAAATGTACTTGCCCAGCCCCTGCCGGGACGGCCTGGACTCGATCTTGGTCAGGTTGATCTGCCGCCGGGCAAACTCCTGGAGAGCGGCCACCAGAGTGCCCGGCCGGTCGTCTCCGGCGACCGCAAAGCAGACCGAAGTCTTGTCGTCCCCGGTCGGCGGGTGGTCGGCCAGGGCCAGGACCACGAACCGGGTCAGGTTCACCGGGTGGTCCTGAATCCGGGCGGCCAGGACCTCGGCCCCGTAGAGTTCGGCGGCCCGGAGGGTGCCAATGGCCGCGGCCGCATTCTCCGGGTAGTTCATCATCTCTTCGACGGCCGCGGCCGTGCTCAGGGAGGCGACCGCCTCGGCCTTGGGGAAGCAACGCTCGATGAAACGGCGGCACTGGCCCAGGGCCTGCGGGTGGGAGAAGATTACGCGGACCTTGCGCGGGTCGGTTCCGGGCTTAACGAGCAGGTAGTGGTCGATGGGCAGCACCAGCTCGTGGCGAATAAGCAGGCTCGATTCGTGGATAAGCAGGTCCAGGGTTGCCGAAACCGACCCCTCGAGGCTGTTTTCAATGGGCACCGCCCCTTCGTCGGCCATGCCGGTCTCCACCGCCGAGGCCACCGCCGGGATGCTGCTCAGGGGCAGTAAGTCGGCTGCGGGGTCATAGGCGAGGGTAGCTTGTTCGGCGAAGGTTCCGGGCGGTCCCAGATAGGCGACCTTCTTCGGCATCTTCGCCCCCCTCAGGCGCCGGTCAGTACCCGGCGGAATTCGGCCTCGACCTCGGGCGAAACGACGGCCAGGACCTCGTCGTTAGCCTGGAAGACCGTGTCGGCGTTCGGGATAAGGGCACCCCGACCCCGGGAAATAACCGCTGCCAGGACACTCGGCGACGGCAGTTTGACGTCAGCGAGACGCTTACCGACCACGGGCGAAGTCGGCGGGATCCGGACCTCGATAATTTCGAGGCCGAGGTCCCGCAACTCCAGCAACCGGGTCAGCGGATGGGTTGGAACCTCGTGCTCGATGTGCTCGAGGATGACGTTGGTTGCGCTCACCGTCACGTCGATGCCGAGCCGCTTGAAAATCCGCTCATTTTTCGGGTTGTTTATCCGGGCAATCGTTCGGGGCACTTTAAACCGGACCTTGGCCACCTGGCAGGCGACCAGATTATCCTCGTCGTCGCCCGTGACGGCGATGAGCATATCCGCCCGGCTTGCCCCGGCCTCGGCCAGGGTCGACGCCTCACAGCCGTCGCCCCGGAGGACAACCGTGCCAAGCTCGTCGGCGATCCGTTCGCACTTCTGCGGATTCTGCTCAATGACCAGAACCTCGTGACCTTCATTGATCAGGGTCCGGGCCAGGTAATAGCCGACCTTACCGCCACCGACAATGATGATATACATGACCGGCCTTTCGCTACTGTTCGAGGGCCTCTTTGAAGAGCTTCGCGCTAATCACCGTGGGCGAAATCGTCACGAGGCCCAGCCGTCGGTAAAGGTCCTCCCGGATCGGGTCGAAGATCCGGCAGACGACCTTCGGGACCCCGTAGATGTGCTTGGCAATCTGGCACGCCATCACGTTCCGGTTGTCGCCCCGGGTAGCGGCCACGAAGGCGTCGGCCTCCTCGATCCCTGCCCGCCGCAGGTCGTCCTCGTCGATGCCGTTGCCGACAATCGGGATCCCCTTAAAATCCGGCGGCAAAAACCTGAATGCATTCGGGTCGATGTCCATAACGGTCACCTCGTGACCCTCCCGGTCGAGCATCCAGGCGAGCATTGCTCCGACCCGACCGCAGCCCATGATGATGACTTTCACCGGTTCCTCACCCCTTCAAGCGGCCTCAGCGCCCAGCCAGTTCCAGGGGTTCCCGCCAGAGGACCACCTGGCACCTGGCATTCTTCAGAACGTACGGCACCGTTCGGCCAATGTTGAATTCCCCAAACCGCTTTTTATAAGGCAGTCCCAGAACGATCATATCGACGTTGCGACTCTCGGCCTCGTCAACAATGGTGGGCCCCGCCTCCCGAGCCTGCAAAAGCTCCGTCTCCACCTGGTAGCCGAGGGACTCGGCTACCGCCTCGGCGTTGTCCAGGATTCTCTCCCCCTTGACGACCTCCTCGTCGAGGGTTGCCTCCAGCGGGAGGGTCCGCTTTACTTCAATAACATAGATTACAAAAACTTTCGCCTTATCCCGCCGGGCCAGGTGGATGGAAAGGGCCACCACCTCAGCGTCCAGGGGGCTACCGTTAACGGCCACCAGCACCCGCTCAAGCTTGCGCGGCATCCGGCCAGCCTTTATGCCTCACTTGCCCG
>JAUQQI010000035.1 GCA_030549955.1 Chloroflexota bacterium | reverse complement strand
GCGGAGGACACCTCGTGATGGGCGGGGCCGCGTCGGCCGACGATGTTCAGGGATTCGGTTCCCTGATCCCGGTAAGGGTTCTCGGAAGGCAGACCGTCTCAGGACTGCCGAACCTTGAACGCACCATTCAGGTCCCGATCCGGGCCTGGGAGCCCTTTGAAGTCACCGCGGTCGCCCCGGCCGCCGGGTCGCAGGTATTGATTGCTGAGGAAGGTCTGCCCCTGCTGGTCCGCCAGCAGTTCGGACGGGGAATGGTCACGTTCGTTGCTATGGACGGGTCGGCCGACCCCCTGGACGCGTGGTGGGGCCTCGGACCGATGTGGCGGCTTATCCTCACGGCTGAGCGGTCCCCGACCCAGGAATTCCAGAGCCGGGTTCAGCTTACTGGCCTTGGGGCGATTTACAACGCCCTGGCCGAACAGATTACCCCCTTCGACCTGCCGTCGGCCCAGACGGTCGTTATTTTCCTGGGGGCATACGTGTTGCTGGTCGGCCCCATCAATTTCCTGGTCCTGCGGCGCCTGCGTCGACCCGACTGGTTCTGGTTTACAACCCCGCTCATCACTGCCGTGTTCGGGCTTGCAGTATTCGGCCTTGGATTCAGCCCCCAGGCCCAGGGGGTTGCCCTCCGGGACATCACCATCGTGCGCCACCCGGATGACCTCCGGATCGGCTACGCCGACAGCTATATTGCGGTCTTTTCGCCGGTCTACCGGGCCTACGACCTGGAATTCCCGGCGTCAGTCTTCCCGAGCCCCCTGTTGCCCTTCTGGGAATGGACAAACCCGCCCGATACGCAGCCGGTCACCGTCGAGACCGACGGCCAGGTGCGCCGCCTGAAGAACCTCAGCGTCGATGCCTGGGGCCTTCGGGGGGTGCTGGCCGAGGGCCTGATCAGGTATGACCGGGAACCTCTTGAGGTCGAGGCGGTCGCCGAGGCCGGTGGGGTGCGCGTCAGAGTGACCAATTCGGGACCGAACCCGGTGGACGGGGTGGTGGCCTGGCACTCAGCCGGCATCGAAGCCGTTGGCCGCCTTCAGCCGGGCGAATCCCGGGAGGTTTTCATCCGGGCGGGGCCGGTCGGGGGCCTGGAAGAACTGCGCCTCCAGCAGCTACTGCTGGCCGGCCAGAATCTGCCCGACCAGGTTCTTAACGTCCGTCGGCTGGTCCTTTCGACCCTCTTCGATGACGAGATTATTACCGGACAGCCCTGGCAGGTTGGCGGCGTGCGCCTGATCGGCTGGGAGGAGCGCTCGCCCATTGCGGTCAGCGTATCCGGCAGCCCGGCCCGGCAGTCATCCACCGTCCTTCGGGTCATCCAGGTCCAGCCCCGGAGCGGTCCGGGCCTGCGGGTTGTCGCCCCGGGAACAATGCGCCGCCAGCTCATCGACCGGGACGCCGTCTACCTGGGACCCTCAGCTTTCGGGTTTGCCGTCGGCAGCGGGAGCGTCACCTGGCGCTACTACCTGCCGCCGGACTTCCCGGCCGGGCAGGTGGCCCGGGTCGAACTGATCTTCAACGGCCAGCCGCGCCGCCCAACCGATATCTGGCCCCGGATTCAGGCCTTCAGCTTCCGGCAGGGCCGCTGGGTGGACCTGGGGGACATCGGGGAGAAGGTTCGGGCGGTAGCCGGGGCCGACAACCAGACGTGGCCGCAGCTGACCATCCCCCTGCCCGACCCTGCCGGGGACTTCGTCGCGCCCGGCGGCTACCTGGAGTTCAAGGTCGCGGCCCCAGCCGAGAATATTTTTGAGATTCTAGTTCTGGAGCCCAGGGTCTTCGCCGAGTAGCTCGGCCAGCCGGGTCTTGACCAGGGCAGCCACCTTTCTGGTCATGCCGGGCACCGCGGCAATCTCGTCCTCGGAGGCGACCAGTATTGCCCGGACCGAGCCGAAGGTCCTGAGGAGGGCGAGCCGCCGCTTCGGCCCGATCCCCTTCACCTGCTCCAGGACCGACCGCATCCCCACCCGCTCCCGGGTCTGGCGGTGGTAGGTGACCGCGAACCGGTGGGCCTCGTCCCGGATTTGCTGAAGAAGGCGCAGGGCCGGAGACGTGCTGGGAAGGTTCAGAGGTTCGGGCGAGTCGGGCAGATAAATATCCTCATTTTCCTTGGCCAGGCCGATAGCTGGAAGCCACTCGAAGCCCAGGTCCCGAAGCACCTCCAGGGCGGCATTGAGCTGGCCCCGGCCCCCGTCAATCACAACCAGGTCGGGCAGGACCGTCCAGGGGTCCCGGAATGCCCCGGCCTCGTCCGCCGCCGGCACCAGCTCAACCGGTTCCGGTCCATCCAGCCGCAGGGCAGGGCCCCGGGCCCGTCGGAGCCGGCGGCCGAGGACCTCCCGAAGCATGCTGTAGTCGTCCTGGCCGGCGACGGTCTTGATTTTAAACTTCCGGTAGTCCTGCCGACGGGGAACGCCGTTTTCGAAGACCACCATACTTCCGACCGGGGCGGCCCCCTGGGTCGTCGAGATATCGTAGCACTCGACCCGCCGGGGCAAGGTCGGGAGACCCAGGGCCTCCTGCAGTTCGAAGAGAGCCTGCTGGCGAGCATCCTGGGCGGCGAGCATCGTCCGGCGCCGGTGCTCAAGCCACTGGCGGGCATTCTCGAGGCCCAGCTCAAGCTGCTGACGCTCCAGGTCGGAGGCAGGCCGGCGGACCACAACCGGGGCACCCCGGCGCTCAGAAAGCCAGTCCGCCAGGAACTCCTCGCCCTCCACCTCAACCGGAACGATGACCTCATCGGGCAGGTCGGTAGCCGAGCCGTAGTACTCCCGGATAAAGGCAGCCAGCAGAACCGGGGCGTCCACCACGCCCGGGTCCTGCTTGCTGAAGGTCTCCCACCGCAGTAACATCCCCTGCCGGACCGGCAGGACCTGCACACAGGACCACTCCCCAAGGGTTGCCGGCGCCAGGAGGTCGTAGTTGGCCCGAACATCCTGAACAACCCGCTTGCGCTCGAGCATGCCCCGGATGTCCCGGATTTGGTCCCGGTACTCCCGGGCCCGCTCGAATTCGAGCCGCTCGGCCGCCTCCTCCATCCGGCGGGTCAACTCTTCGAGGAGCTCGTCGTAGCGGCCGTGGAGAAAGCGGGTCAAGCGGTCGACCTCCGCCCGGTACTCCTCCGGGGTGACGGCCCGGATACAGGGTCCCAGGCACCGGCCGATGTGATAGTACAGGCAAGCCGACCTGTAAACCTTGCTCAGGTCCCGGGTGCAGGAGGCAAGGCGGAAGTGCCGGCGGATAACCTGCATAACCCGGCCGCTGCTGCCGGGATTGCTGTAGGGGCCGAAGTAGACGTGGCCGGGCTCGTCCGACCGGTGGCGCCGAACGATTTCGGGCCGGGGATAAGGCTCATTCAGGTTAAGGTGAACGTAGGGGAAGTTCTTGTCGTCCCGGAACTGGATGTTAAGTTCGGGCTTCTCGGTTTCAATGACGGCCCGCTCGAGACTTTTGGCCTCACTCAGGGTCTCAACTACAAAATATTCAAAATACCGGAGCTCGGCCCGGAGCCGGTGGAGCCGGGGTTGGGGCAAACTGCCGCGCAAAAGGTGGGTTGTCAACCGATCCCGGAGGTTGCCGGTCATCCCCACGTAGAGGGTCCGGTCCCGGGTCGGCCCGCACAGCCGGTAGACCCCCGGCCGCTCCGGCACCTCCGCAAGCTGGGCCCGGATGTAATCCGGGTCGTCCGGCCGGATCTCAACGAGCCGGGAGGCAACGAAGGTCCGGGGTTTCAAGGGCGGGGTGGCCATTTCTCAAACCACCGTTTGTCGATCAAAGTATACCGGGATTTGACACCGGCCGGTTACGCCCCCTAGAATTCCAAATTGAAGACCCAAACCGCCAAAGACAACGAACGGGAGGAGTAGGCGGCCACCGGCCTGATAGAGAAGGCGGGTCGGAGGCTGGAAGCCCGCCGCAGGCGGCCCGCCGAAGGTCGCCCGGGAGTCGGGCAGGCCAAAGGGAGCACCCCGAGTAGTCTGCCCCGGTCCGGCCGTTACCGGCAAATGAGGGCCCGCCGGAGTAAGCTCCGGCCGGCCGAAGCAAGGTGGTACCACGGCGCCCCCGTCCTTGCCGGCGGGGGCGCCGGGTTTTGAGCGCGGGAGGCGAGGCCATGCTTGAGACTATTCCGAAGACCTATGACCATACGGACGAGCTGGAGGTTTACCGGTTCTGGGAGGAACGGGGCTATTTCACCCCGGTTGTTGAGCCAGCCCGGGAGCCGTTCACCATCATTATGCCCCCGCCGAACGTCACCGGCGAGCTTCACATTGGCCACGCCCTTACGATGGTCATCGAGGATACGATGGTCCGGTGGCACCGGATGCTGGGTGAGCCAACCCTCTGGCTTCCGGGCACCGACCACGCCGGCATTGCCACCCAGGTCGTCGTTGAGCGGGAGCTCGCCGAGGAAGGCCTCACCCGCCACGACCTGGGCCGGGAAAAATTTATCGGGCGCGTCTGGCAATCCGTGGACCGCTACCGGAAGCGGATAACTTATCAGCTCCGGCGGTTCGGGTCGTCCTGCGACTGGAGCCGGGAGCGGTTCACCCTCGACCCCGGTCCTTCCCGGGCCGTCCGGACGACGTTTGTTCGGCTCTACCACGACGGGCTGATCTACCGGGGCGAGCGGATTATCAACTGGTGCCCCCGGTGCGCAACCGCCCTTTCCGACCTGGAGGTCGAGCATAAAGAAACTGACGGCTATCTTTACTACCTGCGCTATCCCCTCGAAGAGGACAATGGCTATATCGTCGTTGCGACAACCCGGCCCGAGACGATGCTCGGCGACACTGCCGTCGCCGTCCACCCTGACGACGACCGCTACCGGCACCTGGTCGGCAAGCGGGCCCGGCTTCCGGTCATCGGGCGGCTCCTGCCGATTGTTGCCGACGAAGCCGTCGACCCGGCCTTCGGAACCGGTGCGGTGAAGGTCACCCCGGCCCACGACCCGGTCGACTTTGAGCTTGCCCAGCGTCACGGCCTGGAGCGGGTGCTTATCATGAACCTCGACGCGACCATCAACGAAAATGGCGGCCCCTACGCCGGCCTCGACCGCTATGAGGCCCGCCGCCGGCTCGTCGCGGACCTCCGGGCCCGGGGTCTCGTCGAAAAAATTGAACCTTACCGGTACAGCATTGGCCACTGCGAACGCTGCGATACCGTCGTTGAGCCGATTATTAGCCGACAGTGGTTCGTTCAGATGAAGCCCCTGGCCGAGCCGGCCCTCCGGGCCGTGCTTGATGGGGAGATCCGGATAATCCCCGAGCGGTTCGTCCGGGTCTACGCCAGCTGGCTGGAGAATATCCGGGACTGGTGCATCTCCCGCCAGATCTGGTGGGGCCACCGGATTCCGGTCTGGTACTGTCGGGACTGCGGCGAGACGGTGGTACCGCCCCGGGATGACCCGATGCGGGACCCCGACCGGTGCCCGAGATGCGGCTCGGCCGGCCTGGAGCAGGACCCCGACGTGCTGGACACCTGGTTCAGCTCCGGCCTTTGGCCCCACTCAACCCTGGGCTGGCCGGACGAGACCGAGGACCTCCGGTACTTCTACCCGACATCCGTCATGGAGACCGGATACGACATCCTCTTTTTCTGGGTCGCCCGGATGGTTATGCTCGGCCTGCGCAACACCGGCAAGATACCGTTCCGCATCGTTTACCT
>JAUQQI010000233.1 GCA_030549955.1 Chloroflexota bacterium | reverse complement strand
GACGGTAATCATTCCGCAGGGCATTAAGGGAATGGGGGTCAGCTGTCACAACCGCCTGAAACCGGGCGCCGGCCAGGGCTGTCATATTCCTTTCGGCCAGGTACTCGAAGAGGCCCTCTTCGCCGGCCCGACGGACGTCGTTGCCTGCATTCCGCTCACCATCCATCAGCAGACCGAAGTCCAACCCGGCCTGGTGAAATAGCTGGGCTAAAAGCAGGCTAACTTCCTGGCACCTTGGGTCGAAACTGCCAAAGTCCCCAACAAACCACAGGTATTCGACAGGCTCGCGGCGGGCGTCTTTGACCTCAAACGGCAACTGTCGGACCCATGCCGCCCGGAGCCGGTTCGGCTTGCCGAAACTGTTCCCCTGCCGCTGGAGGTTCTCGAGGGCAGACTGCAGGCCTGGGTCGAGTTGGCCTTCGGTTACCAGCCCCCGCCGAATCTGAATAATGTCAAGCATGGGCCGGTTCCCAACCGGGCATATCTCGACGCAGGCCCCACAGGTGGTGCAAGCCCAGACGGCTTCGGCCGGGATTATCTCCGCCAGCAGGTCGGCCCCCTTACCCCGACCGGCGAACTCGGAAAGGTGCTGATTTAGCCAGTAACGCTTGTTAATCTCGAGGGCGGCCGGGCTCAAAGCCTGGCCGGCCCGGTGAGCCGGGCAGACATCCTGGCACCGGTTGCACATTATGCAGGCATAAGCGTCCAGAAGCTGGTACCAGTTAAGCTCCGCCAGGTCCCTGGCTCCGACCTGGCCGTCGGAATCGGGGTTGGCAGGCTCCAATGTCCCAAAGGGCCGGTCCGGGTCCCGCAGGATCCAGTTCAGGGGTGCCATCAGCAGGTGGATGTGCTTGCTGTAAGGGAAATACGGCAGGAAAACCAGGATGAGGCCAAGGGCCAGCCACCAGGTAAGGTGTTCCAGGAGCGTCAGCCCGCCGGCCGGTATGAGCCCGGAGATACCGACGGAGAGCACGCTCGCCAGGGGCTGGCCCCAATCGGGCGAACCGTGGGCGGCAACCCGAATGGCCTGCCCGAAAAACCTCGAACCGACATGCAGAAGAATAAAGCCGCCCACGACTAAAGAGTCCCGGGGAATGCCCGGTGGGACCGCCGGGTGAAGCCGAACGGTGGGGCCGAAACGGAAAGGCTTGAAGACAAACCTCCGGATGAGCAGGGCCGCCATCCCAACCAGGGCCCCGACGCTGAGGAGGTCGGCAATGAGGTTGTAGACCAGAAACAGGTCCCGGCGACCCGTGGTCGTGAATCCGACGAAGCCCTCCAGCAGGTCAAGGACATTAACCACGGTGTAAAAGGTGAAAGCGAAAAAGACAAATGCGTGTAACAGGCCCACCCATGGTCGGGCTTTAAAGACCGGACGCTGAGCCAGCACCCAGACGGTGACGGGAATTGCCCGCTTTACGAAAACCCTCATCAGCCGGCCCAAACCAGGCCAGTTCCGGCCACGGCTGATGGCCCGGAAAACCAGATAGAACCCCCGGCCGGCCAGGGTCAGGCAGACCAGGGCGATGGCCCCAAAGGCGAGCTTCTCGTAGTCGGTCAGCATTCCCCGATGGCCCCTAATGCCCCTCCGGCCTGAGGCGCTCGATTAAGGCCGGAACGACCTCAAAGATATCGCCCACTACCCCGTAGTGGGCCACGTCGAAAATGGGCGCTTTGCGGTCGGTATTAATCGCGACGATGAGCTGCGAATCCTTCATTCCCTCAAGATGCTCGGGGGCCCCGCTCACCCCGAGACCCAGGTAAAGACGGGGGCGTACCGTGAGGCCCGATTTGCCAACCTGGCGGTTTCGGGGCAGCCAGCCGGCGTCAACCACCGGCCTGGAGGCGGCCACCACCCCACCCAGAGCCCGGGCCAGCTCTTCGATGAGGGGCAGGTTATCGGCACTTTTAATGCCGCGCCCGGCGACTACCAGAATCTCGGCCCGGGTTATATCCACATCGGCCGCCTCGGGTTCGACCCAGCGCCTGAGGCGGAGCCGGGCCGGCTGCAGCCCCGCCGGCTCCCAGATCTCCACGGCGGCGGGCGCGGACGGGCCCACCGGTGCCGGGAAAGACCCGGGGAGAGCGGCTATTACCGTCGGCTCATCCGGAATTTCAACCTCGACCAGGACCTTGCCCCCGTAGACCTGGCTGGTGGCAATTATTGTGCGGTCAGCAACCTGCAGGGCCGAGCAGTAGGCTACTACCGGCCACCCGAGAAGCCCGCCAATTCCCGCCGCCACATCCATCCCGAAGGCAGTGGTGCTCGTCAAAACCAGCCGGGGCCGACGCTCGCCCAGAAAAGCGGCCAGAGCCCGGGCCATACCCTCCGGTTGGAATTCGCCCAGGTCCGGATGAAGGATCAGCCAGGCCCGGTCGGCAGGCCCGAGCCGGCCGGTGACGTCGTCAGGTTGCCGGTCAGACACCACCACTACTTCCACCGACAGGCCCAGCAGGTTGCCAAGCTCCCGGGCTTTACCGAGAAGTTCAAAGGTCACGTCGGCCACCGCGCCCCGCAGGTATTCGGCCAGAACGACCAGGTTGCCCATCCCTTTAGCCCTCCCCGCGCAGGACCCCGGCGTTCCGGAACACGCTGAGCAGGCCCTCCACTACCTCATCCAGGCTCCCTTCAATAAACTCGGCGGACCGGCTGGCTACAGGCCTGCTCAGGCGCCGAATTTTAGCGGCCGGTGCCGGGGACATTTCGTTAACTTCGACCGTTTTCAGGGTAGCCGTTCGCATGAGCTGTCGGATCCGGCTTACCGGAGCGTAGCGGGGCGGTTTTGTGGCGGCCTGGATTCCGAGGACGGCGGGCAACCGAACCTCCAGCTCCGCCCGGAGCCCCCCTTTAAACTCCTTTTCGACGACCGCCAGCCCGTCCTCAAGCCGAACCGCCGTAACCACCTCCACCCAGGGGTAATCCAGGGCGGCGCCCAGCAATGGCGCTAGCTGCCCATCCCAGTCCTCGGCTGACTGGACCCCGGTGAAAATCAGGTCGTGGGGAATTGACTTCAAGGCGGCGGCCAGGAGGGCGGCCCGGACCCGGGTTGGGATGGGCGGCTCGAGGCCGTGAATAACTTTTACGGCCTCGTCGGCCCCTTTGGCCAGGGCAGTGTAAAGAATATCGTCCACCCCCTCCCCATCCAGGGCTGCTACCAGAACCGAGTCGGCCTGGCCTTCTTCTTTGAGGACTAGTGCCTCTTCGAGGGCCTGCTCGTCGAATTCGTTCATGACAAAGCTAATGAAAGTGCGGTCAATGTCTTTCCCGTCGGCAGCGACCTCCAGTTCTTCTTGAATATCCGGAACTTCCCGGACAACCACAACCAGGTTCATTTGGTGTCACCCCCAAACATCGACTCGGCGATGAGTTCAATGATATCCCGGACCACCAGTCGGCCATCATTGCCGGTGGATTTGACGGCATCTTCAAAACGGCTGACTTCGTAGGGGCAGCAAACGGCCAGCACCTCGGCCCCGACCTCGATGGCCTCCAGAACCCGCTGTTCCGAGAGGCGCCGGCGGGTGTAGCCGCTGGTGAAGCTGTCCAGCCACATGCCGCCGCCCCCGCCCCCGCAGCAGTAGCCGTTTTCACGGCACCGGAACATCTCGACCATTTTGAGGCCCGGAATCGCCCTGAGCAGGCGCCGGGGGGCTTCATACTCGTTATGGTGGCGGCCCAAATAGCATGGGTCGTGAAAAGTAACCGTGTACTCCAAAGGTCTGACAAGTAGGGGTTGGAGCCTGTCCAGCATGCTGGCCAGAAACTGGGTGTAATGCAGGACCTGATACGACCAGTCGAAGCCATTCTCGGCGGCGAACCTGGGATAAGCCCTGACGAAGGCGTTGTACTCGTGGGGGCCAAACACGACAATCCGCTCAAACTGGTACCTGGCGAAGGTTCGGATATTGTCCTCGGCCAGCATCTCAAAAAGGCCCCGCTCGCCCGCCATCCGAACCGAATCACCGTCTTCTTTTTCTTCGGGGCCGAGGATCCCGAAGTCAACCCCCAGCCTATCCAGCACCCGGACCATGGCCCGGGCGGCGTCCTGGCCCCGGGGATGGTATGAGGGGTAACTGCCCACGTATAAAAGTACGTCAACCGGCCGCCGGCTCTGGGGTAGGACCGTCACGGGCACCCCGGCCGTTTTAACCCAGTCGGCCCGCCTGCGGGGTGACTCGCCCATGGGGTTACCGTAGCGGGCAATATTCTCGAAGGCCTTTTGGAGCTCGGGCGGAACGGGCCGACCGCTATTTATGGCGAATGCCCGCATGGCCGGCATGATCTCGACCATGTTGACCTCTTTGGGGCACACCCGCAGGCAGTTCATACAGGTGGTGCACAACCACAGGTCAGGGTCGCTGAAGAGGTCAGTTCCGAGCTGGGCCTTGCGGTAGATTTTCCTGGGTCCATAATTTCCCACAATATCTACCGGGCAAACGCCGACACACTTTCCGCACTGGTAGCAGTAGCCCAGGGATTCCCCACCTGGTAATGAGGTAATCTGGTCCAGGATGCCGGTCTCGTAGTCCCAGATTACCCTTTGCTCGAACATCCGGTTCCACATCCCCCGGAGCTCGACACCCTCAACGACCGCAACCTCCTTCTCCAGAACCCGCTCTTTCTCAACCTTTTTGCTCCAGTCAGTCGGCACCTGTCCCACCTCCATCCGCCAGTAATTCGTCCTGGTAGCAACCCAGCAATCGCCTGACCACCCCGGTGAAGGACGGCAAAATCTGGGTGAACTCCCGGCTCATTCGCATCCGAATCGTCGCGAAGAAGTAGACCCCATAAACGCCTGCCAGAAACATGTCCACGTGGAAGGGCGCTGGGGCCAGGCCTTCGAACCCGATGACCTGCGCGTTGGCACTCAGCAGGGCTGTCCCAAGGCCCACCCGGGTGTAAATTTCGCCCAGGGAGCCGGCGTCAAGACTGAAATCCTCGGCCATGACCAGGGGGAGGGCGCCTGAGCGAGTCTCGGGGTTCCAGAGCCAACGGGTCCAGAGCCAGTACTGCCCGGGGTCGGCGAAGTGCAGGAGTTCCCCGGCCAGATCGACAATCCGGCCCCGGTCCATGACCGTAGCCGCCGGGCCCGAAAGGAGCTCCCCGCAGAAGGTCTCGAAACGCTCCGTAAGGGGTGCCCGGCTGTGGAGCAGCCGGTAGACGGCCCGGCTCAGATCCTCCAGACCGACTGCCGCAAGGAGGTTGTCGCACCTTTGCCGCCCGGCAAAGACCGTCCTGAGAATTCGCCGCCAAGCTGCCGTCTCCAGGCCGAAAATGGCCTCCGGCCCAAGGGAACGCCGGAAAAGCTCAGCCTTTTTAGTCAGGTCCTGGCCGATGGCCACCAGTTCGGCAGCATCGGCCTTTTCGTGGATGGCCTGGACGAATTCCCTCGCGACTTCCAGGTCGATAACACCGGCCGCCGGCATCATTATCTGGCAAGGCCTGACCGGGAGAGTTTCCGAATGAGGCTGACCGCCCGGGCGGCGGCGGTGCCGGCCATGCCGAGGCTGTCGTCAAGGTCTTTCGGCCCGGCCGCGGCGCCCGCCACGAAAATCCCCGGCACTGAGGTGGCCACCGGGTCCAGGTTTTCCGGGGGCACCTCGATAAAGCCATACCGGTTCTGCTTGAGGCCAAGGACCCGTGCGATGCGGCGGGTTCCTTCGCTCGGCTCCATGCCGACCGAGAGGGTGACGACATCC
>JAUQQI010000113.1 GCA_030549955.1 Chloroflexota bacterium | reverse complement strand
CCGGTTCCTGCAGGAGGCCGCCGGCAAGCCCCGGAAGGTTCGCTACTGTAAAAAATGCGGCGAGGTGATTGACTGATGGCCGAAACTGAGCGCACCGCCAGGGAGACCCGGCCCCCGGTGCCGACCGACGGGGCCCGGCCGAAGCCGCGGCTGCGCCGGCTTTATGAAGAGGTCGTTGTCCCGACAATGATCCGGGAGTTCGGCTACAAGAACCCGATGGAGGTGCCCCGGCTCGAAAAGGTCGTGCTCAACATTGGGCTCGGCGAAGCCGTCCAGAATCCGAGGGCCGTCGACTCGGCGGTGCGGGACCTGAGCCTGATTGCTGGTCAGCACCCGGTCGTGACCCGGGCCCGGAAGTCGATTGCCCAGTTCCGGCTCCGGGCCGGGATGCCCATCGGGGTGATGGTTACCCTGCGGGGCGACCGGATGTGGCACTTTCTTGACAAGCTTATGAATATCGTGCTGCCGCGCCAGCGGGACTTCCGTGGTGTATCGCCGCGGTCGTTTGACGGCCGGGGCAACTACTCCATTGGCCTGCGGGAGCAGCTCGTCTTTCCTGAAATCGACTACGACAAGATCGACCGGATCCGGGGGCTCGAGGTCACCATTGTAACGACTGCCCGCAGCGACGTCGAGGCCCGGCGGCTCCTCGAGCTCCTCGGGATGCCCTTTGCCCGGGAATAAGGAGGTAAAGCGAATTTGGCCAGGACTTCTCAGGTCGTAAAGTCCCAGAAGCCGCCTAAATACCCGGTTCAGCACCGGAACCGGTGCGCCAACTGCGGCCGGCCCCGGGCCTACATCCGGAAATTTGGCCTCTGCCGGATTTGCTTCCGGCAGAAGGCGCTGGCCGGGGAACTGCCCGGGGTTCGCAAGGCTTCGTGGTAAAGGAGGCTAAAGGCGGGTGGTTGCGATGATGACCGATCCCATTGCCGACATGCTGGCCCGAATCCGCAACGCGGTGGCCGTTCGCCACGACACCACAACGGTGCCGGCTTCGAAAATGAAGATTGCAATTGCCCGAATCCTCAAAGAAGAGGGCTTTATTAAAGACTATGAAGTCTACCAGGAAGGCCCGCGCCGAATGCTGCGGATTCACCTCAAATACACCGGCAAGAAGGAGCCGGTCATCACCGGCCTGAAGCGGGTTAGCAAGCCTGGCCTGCGGGTCTACGTTCAGCGGTCGGAGATTCCGCGGGTCTATGGCGGCCTGGGGATTGCGATTATCTCGACCCCGCAGGGCGTCATGACCGGGCAGGAAGCCTGGCGGCGCCGGCTCGGGGGCGAGGGTATCGCTTACGTCTGGTAATAAGGGGTGGTTTGAGATGTCCCGTATCGGCCGACAGCCCATCGTTATTCCGCCGGGCGTGAATGTGGCCATAACTGACCACACCATCACGGTTTCCGGGCCTAAGGGGACCCTCAGCCAGCAGGTCCACCCGGCCATCAACGTCCGGGTTGAGGACGGGAAAATCCTGGTCGAGCGCAAGTCCGACCAGCGCCAGCACCGGGCCCTCCACGGCCTGAGCCGGACCCTCATTGCCAACATGGTGGAGGGGGTGACAAAGGGGTTTTCGAAGAGCCTGGACCTGGTTGGGGTCGGCTACCGGGCTCAGAAGGCCGGAAACAAGCTTGTCCTGCAGGTTGGGTTTTCCCACCCGGTTGAGATAACCCCGCCGCCGGGCATCGACGTAACGGTCGAAGGCACGAACCGGATTGTTATTTCGGGAATCGATAAGCAACTCGTTGGCCAGTTCGCCGCCGAGGTCCGGGCCATCCGGCCGCCGGACCCCTACAAGGGGAAGGGCATTCGGTACACCGGCGAGGAGGTCCGGCTGAAGGCCGGAAAGGCGGGCAAGGCTGGCAAAGCCGGAGGTAAGAAGCGCTGATGGGCAGGCTAACCCCTCGGGAACGGCGGCTCCGGCGGCACCTGCGGGTCCGCAAGAAGGTCTTCGGGACCCCTGACCGGCCGCGGCTGGCCGTTTTCCGGAGTCTCAATCACATCTATGCCCAGGTCATCGACGACGTTCGGGGCCACACCCTGGCCTCAGCGTCGACCCTCGACCCGGAAGTCCGCGAGAAGGTCCGGGGCCTGCGCAAGACCGACGCCGCCCGGGTGGTTGGGGAGCTCATTGGTCGGCGGGCGCTTGCGGCTGGAATAACCCGGGTCGTCTTTGACCGGGGCGGCTTTAAGTACCACGGGCGGATCAAAGCCCTGGCCGAGGGTGCCCGGGCGGCTGGGCTAGAATTTTAGGTGGTGAAGGCAGATGGTTGAGCTTGCGGCCGAAGAGCGGATAAGCCCGGAAGGGCTTCAGCTTCAAGAACGGGTCGTTCATATCCGGCGGGTCGCGAAGGTTGTGAAGGGCGGCCGCCACTTCAGTTTTAGCGCCCTCGTGGTTGTTGGCGATGGCCGGGGCCACGTTGGGGTCGGGCTGGGCAAGGCCCGGGAGGTTCCCGAGGCGATCCGCAAAGGAATCGAACGGGCGAAAAAGAATATCATCCGGGTCCCGATCATCGGCACGACCATTCCTCACAGCATCACGGCGAAGTTCGGCGCATCGAAGGTCCTCCTTAAGCCGGCGTCGCCGGGCACCGGGGTGATCGCGGGGGGCCCGGTCCGGGCGGTCGTTGAGCTCGCCGGAATCAAGGACATCCTGAGCAAATCACTCGGAAGCCGGAACCCGATCAATGTCGCCCAGGCGACCCTGGAGGGCCTGCGGATGCTTAAGGACCCGGAGCGAGAGTCCGAAAAACGGGGTAAACCCGTCAAGGTTTACGTCCCGGGAGGGCAGGCCTAGGATGGGCAAGCTCAAGATTACCTTGGTCCGGAGCGTCATCGGCCACCCGGAGCGACACCGCCGGACGGTCCGGGCCCTGGGCCTGCGGCGGCTTCATCAGACTGTTGTCCACGAAGACCGGCCTGAAATTCGGGGCATGGTCGAACAGGTAAGATACCTGCTTAAGGTGGAGGAAATCGGTGAGACTTCATGACCTCAAGCCGGTCCCCGGCTCCCGGCGGCCCCGCAAGCGGGTTGGGCGGGGGGACGCGGCGGGCCAGGGCTCCTACGCCGGAAAGGGGATCAAGGGCCAGAAAGTCCGGACCGGCGACAACATCCCGCCCCATTTCCGGGGCATGAGCTTCCGGGCGAATCGGGCCCCGAAGTACCGGGGCTGGGACTTCCGGGGGCCCATTTACCCGGTCGAGTACGCTGAGGTTAACGTCAGGGCCCTTAACCGGTTCGAGCCGAATACGGTCGTCACCCCGGAACTTTTGCGGGAGGCAGGCCTGGTCAAGTCTGACCTGCCGGTGAAGGTCCTGGGTGACGGGACCCTGGACCGGCCGCTCGTCGTTCGGGCCCACCGCTTTTCAGCCACCGCCCGGACCAAGGTCGAGGCCGCCGGCGGCCGGGTCGAACAGCTCGGCCTGAACCGGAAGGAAGAAGGGGTCGGAGGCTAGGCCGTGCAGCTTCTCGAGGCGGTGCTGGCTGCCCTCCGCCTGCCGGACCTCCGGGGCCGGCTCATTTTTACTTTCATCATCTTGATAATTTTCCGGTTCATCGCCCACATTCCCCTGCCCGGGGTCGACGTCCGGGCGATGCAGCAGCTCTTTCAGACCAGTCCGCTCCTGGGGATGCTCGACCTTTTCAGCGGGGGGGCGATGCGGAACTTCAGCGTTGCGGCGATGGGGGTTTACCCCTATATCACGGCCTCCATTGTCATGCAGCTGCTTATTCCCCTGATTCCCCAGCTTGAGGCCCTCTCGAAAGAGGGTGAATACGGCCGGAGCCGGATAAATCAATACACGTATCTGCTCACCATCCCCCTGGCCGCCCTCCAGGGCTACGGCCAGCTCGTTGTCCTGCACAACCAGTCAACGCCCCTGGTCCGGCAGGTTGGGCTGACCGGCGAGTCCCTGCTGCCGACCCTGGCGGCGGTTATCACCCTGACCGCCGGGACGATGCTCCTCGTCTGGCTTGGACAGCTCATTACTCAGCACGGGATCGGGAATGGGGTTTCGGTCATCATCTTCGGCGGCATCGTCGCATCCTTGCCCCAGCTGGTCGGCCGGTCGTTGCTGGCGACGGACCAGTTTCTGGGCCTGCTGGCCTTTGCCGCCATCGGGGTGCTCACCGTCGCGACTATCGTCTTCTTCCAGGAGGCCCAGCGGCGAATTCCGGTCCAGTACGCCCGGCGGGTTCGGGGCGGCCGGCTCTACGGCGGGGCGTCGACCCACATCCCCCTGCGGGTTAACATGGCCGGCATGATCCCCCTCATCTTTGCGGTCTCGATTATGCTCCTGCCCGGCACTATCGCCAGCTACTTCATCTTTGCCGAGCCCGAGTGGGTCCGGAATGTGGCCCGGTCCATCCAGTGGTTCTTCGACCCGGCGAATATTTTTTACTGGGTAATGTATTTTGTTCTGGTTGTCGCCTTTACATTCTTCTATACCCTGGTTATCTGGCAGCAACAGAATCTCGCCGAGCACCTGCAGCGGCAGGGCGGGTTCATCCCCGGCATCCGGCCGGGTCGGCCGACCCAGGAATACCTGACCCGGGTGCTGGTCAGGGTCACCTGGGCGGGTGCCCTCTTTCTGGGGGTTGTGGCCGTCATCCCGTACCCGGCCCAGGTCGTGACGAACGTTCAGGCCCTGCAAATCAGCAGTAGTGGCCTGATCATTGTCGTAAGCGTCGTGCTTGAGACGATGCGCCAGTTCGAGGCGCAACTGCTTATGCGCCGGTATGAGGGCTTTCTGAAGTGAGGCCGCGTTATATCCTGATATTCGGGCCGCCGGGCGCCGGAAAGGGGACCCAGGGCCGGCGGCTTGCCGCAAAACTCGGGCTGGCCTACGTGGCGTCGGGGGACCTCTTCCGTCAGCAGGCCGAGGCCGGGACCGAACTCGGCAAGGTCGCCAAGCAATACATGGACCGGGGCCTTTACGTCCCGGACGACATCACCATCCGGATGGTCCTGGAACGGCTGAGGGAGCCCGACGCCGCCCGGGGCGCAATCCTGGACGGGTTCCCCCGGACCCTGGCCCAGGCTGAGGCCCTCGAAGGGGCCCTGGCCGAGTGGGGTGCCGGCATCGACCTCGTTATTTATATAAAGATTTCCGAAGCTGAAGCCCTGCGGCGAACTCGGGGCCGGTGGGTCTGCCGGAACTGCCAGGCGGTCTACAACCTCGAAACGAACCCGCCCAGGGTGGCCGGTTTCTGCGACGTATGCGGCGGGGAGCTCTACCAGCGCAGCGACGAAACCCCCGAAACCCTCCGGCGCCGGTTTGAGGTGTTTGCCGAGCAGACCCTGCCCCTCCTCGAACACTACCGGCAACGGGGTCTGCTTGTAGAAGTCGACGGCGAGCGGCCCATCGACCAGGTTTTTAGGGAGCTGGAGGCGGCGGTCGGCCGCCTGGTAGCGGGATAGCGGGTGCCGGGCCTGGCGGGGTATAATAGTAGTTGGCATGGCTGTCGTCCTGAAATCGGATCGGGAAGTTGAGCTGATCCGGCAGGGCGGCCGCATCCTGGCCGAGGTTCTCCAGAAGCTGGTCGAACGCATCCGGCCGGGCCTGAGCACGGCCGAAATTGACCGATTCGTCCGGGAAGAGTTTGACCGCCGGGGTGTTCGTCCGTCGTTTCTGGGTTACCGCGGTTTTCCGGCGGCCGTCTGTGTGTCGGTGAATGAGGAAATTGTGCATGGTATCCCGGGGCGTCGGGTCGGTGAGGAGGG
>JAUQQI010000006.1 GCA_030549955.1 Chloroflexota bacterium | reverse complement strand
TACGAAGACGCTGGGGTCGAACTCCAGACCCAGGTGCTCCTGAAGCTCGAGGACCCCTGCATCAGGCCGCCTGGTGGGCGACTGCGGGAGAAGGTTCCACACGCCGCCACGAGGCGCCGCTTCCCGCAGGTAAGCCGTTCCGCACCAGAGACACCGTAGTGCCTCCGGTTCCGGAATAAGCCCTCGCCGGCAGACCGGACAGGCCAGCACCCTGAAAAGGTCGGGCGCAACCGAGAGCTTCTCAAGCAGCGGCCCGGGCCGACCGGCAAGCTCGATGACGCAGTTTACACGGTAGGGGCTGCCGACTGCGGCGCGGCGAAAGATGCCCAACCAGTCGGAGACCTCCCCTTTTACGGCCCGGACCAGCCCACCGCCCGAGGCGACCCCACTCCCGGGCAAGTGGTCTACCAGAGTAAGCATCAGATGAAAAATGGCATTTTCTCCTGGGAATATCCTGAACGTGAGCTTACCTTCCTGGGCCAGGGGGGTCAAAAACGCCGCCAGCTCTTCCGGTCTCGGGAGGGGCCACGCTTCGTGCTCATTGAACCAGTCCGGCGTCGTGCCGAAGACCCGCCGGTGGTAATCGGCAAAAATCCGGTCGGCCTGGCGGGCTGCTTCTCCGGTCGGAAAGGTTATATATACCCGGCGGGTGGCGACCCGCAGGGCCTCGGAGAGGACGGTTGGCCGCCGCTCTGGGGGCACGTGCTCTAAAAGGTCCGCCAGAACCACTTCTGCGAAGGCGCCGTCGGCGAAGGGCAGCGCCGCCGCATCCGCCCTGAGGGCAAAGTTAGTCGGATGGGGCGGGGTCTCGAAACTTAAATCGACCCCGACAAAGGGTTCGCCGGTCCAGAATCCGATTCCGTAAGGGCCGCTGCCCACGTCCAGGATCGGGGGGCCTGTGCCCCCTCCGCGCCGGCGCCGCCGGAGGCGGCCTTCAATAACAAACCCGTAGCGGGAAAGCCAGTTAAGCATCGACCTCGTCCCAGGCGGCGGAAAGGCTGGTCCAGACCTGGCGGGCTCCGGCGAGGGCGCCGACGGCCGCGGGTCCGCCGACAGCGGCCTCGACGAGCCGCTCCCAGACGAAGATGTACAGGCGGCGAAGGTTCTCGGCGAGCCCCCCGCCCTTCTCAAAGTCGAGGGCCTTCAAAAGCTCCGACACAATCTCCTGGGTCTTGAACAGAGCCAACCGGGCGGCCTCAGGGTCGCCGCCGCTGAAACCCGCTTCAGCCTCGGCCATAAGTTCGTCGGCACGCTTAAAAAGCAGCCGGATAAGTTCAATCGGCCTTAGATTCTCAATACCTGCTATGTCGGCACTCATTGTTCCCCCTGTGCTTGCGCCTGCTATCCTGACTCTAGCCTCGTCCCCCGCCGCCGGCCAGGGCCGGATGGCCAGATCCGGCCGCCCGGTTTTACCGGTTGGCCGGGGAAAGGTGTCCGGTCCCCCGAAAGGGTTTGCCCGGGGCCGGGCCCCGGGCAAACCCTGGGGAAGTCGGGCTGATATTTTAGGCGAGCAGTTTGAGGACGATCTGTGGGTTGACGTTTGCCTGGGCCAGGACGGCGATGCCGGCCTGCTGCAGAATCTGGAGCCGGGTAAAGTTGACCATTTCGGCGGCCATGTCGGTGTCCCGGATGCGGGATTCGGCGGCCGTCAGGTTCTCCGAGGCCACCGAAAGGTTGGCAATGGTGTGCTCGAGCCGGTTCTGGATCGCACCCAGGCCCGACCGGACGCCGGACACGTCGTTGATGGCCTGGTCGACCCCGGTAATAAGGGCCTCGGCATTGGCCTGGTCCGGGGTGGTGTTAAACGTGTTGACGAGGGAGGAGAGGTTGCCGCCGATGGCCGTGGAGTTGACGTTGTTAATGGTGACCATGATGGTCTGGTTCTGGTTGGCCCCGATGTGGAAGTACTTGGCCGAGAAGGTGCCGTCGAGCAGGTTCTGGCCGTTGAATTGCGTCTGCTGAGCAATCCGGTCGAGCTCATCCCGCAAAGACACCAGCTCCTGGGCGACGGCTTGCCGGTCTTGCTGGGTCAGGGTATCGTTGGCGGCCTGGACGGCCAGCTCCCGCATCCTCTGCAGGATCGAGTGGACCTCATTCAAGGCTCCCTCGGCCGTCTGGATCAGTGAAATGCCGTCCTGGGCGTTGCGGACCGCCTGGTTGAGGCCCCGGACCTGCGCCCGGAGCTTCTCGCTAATGGAGAGCCCGGCCGCATCATCCCCGGCCCGGTTGATCCGGAGGCCGCTGGACAGCTTCTCCGCCGACTTGGAAAACGCCAGGGCCGTCATCATCAGGTTGCGCTGGGCGTTCAGCGCCTCAACATTGGTATTTACCCGAAAACTCATTAAGGTCCCTCCTCTTCGCTTTGGTTTTCTGGTTTCGGCCCCGGGCGTTGGGAGTGCTTTCCGCGCCCGGGTCAGATTCCACCCATACATATCGACGGCCCGCTCCCAAAAATTAAGGGGCAGCCATCTCAAAAGGCTGCCCCTTAAAACTGAGGTCGGGCTTTCAGCCGGCGGGCAACTCGAACTCCCGGGCGGTCTGGAGGCCGTTCCCGCTGACGGCGATAAGCTTTAAGTTCCGGGCTGTTGCGGGGATAACCCCGTGGGTCCGGCCGAAAACATCCGTGTTCGGCAGGAAGCCGCCCGCCCCGGCGCCAGCTGGGCCTGATGGGTCTACCATTGCGAGCACAACGGCATCGGGCACCGGCCGACCGGCCTGGTCAAGCACGACGGCTTCCATCTCAAAACCGCCTTCAGCACGCCGGACCCTTACCCCGAGCCGGATTTCCTTCAGGTCGTTGGGGTCGACCGCATGCGCAAACCGGGTTTCAACGGGCTGCTCAAAGAGGGCGCGCTCAATTTCAATAACAGGGGATTCGGGGTGAGTCGGCCGTGCCGGTGTCACAGGCGCCGGGGAACCTGTCAGCCCGGAGGCGGCCGCGCCCTTCGCCCGGGCCAGGTGGGCCCAAAAATCCGCATTCTCACGTTTCCCAGGGCGCGCGACGGAGGCCCCCACGGGGCCTGTGCTGCCCGGCAAAAGCCACCGGCCGGGCGACCTCAGCAGGGGTTTGAGCACGGATAGGGGTTTAATCGTCAACGGTCACCTCACGCTACCTAGCGCCGGATGTTGGCCAGTTCCTGGAGGAGCTCATCGGAAGCCGTGAGTACCCGGGCGTTTGCCTGGAAGCCGCGCTCGGCCATGATCAGGTTCGTGAACTCCCGGGCCAGGTCCACGTTCGACATCTCAAGCACCCCGCTCAGGATCTCCCCCCGGCCGCCCGTCCCCGCCGCCCCGATCTGGGGGTCGCCGGAGTTCGGCGAAAGGTCAAAGAGGTTCTGGCCGACGTGCATCAGCCCGCCGGGGTTGACGAACCGGGCCAGGGCGATCTGACCCAGGAGGCGCCGCTGCCCGTTCGAATAGATCCCGTAAATCTCCCCGTTGTTTGTAATGCTGAAGGTCGAGAAGCTCCCGGGCGAGCTTCCGTCGGTCTCGGCGACAAGATTCGTTGCCCCCGCCGTCTGAGTCAGCGACCCGAAGTCGGCGTTGATATTCTGGGGGCTTAAGGGCGCATAGCCGAGGATACCGGGGGTATAGGTCACCTGGATGGTTCCGGTGCCGCCGCCGGTGACCCGGCCGTTGGCGTCAAAGGTGAGTGTGCCGGTGCCGGCTACCGCAACCCCGGCCTCGGTCGTGCTTGCCGCCCAGTTCCAGGTGTCCGGCCCGGTTCGGGTAAACGTAATCGTGACCTGGTGAGGATGACCCAGCGAATCGTAGACGGTCATATTGAGGGTCTGGGGATTTGTCGAGCCGGCCTGGAGGTTCCCGTCAAGGCGGGCTTGAGTGGTGGCCTGGGCGGTCATCGCCGCCCCGAGGGGCAGTGATAGGACCTGAAGGGGGCCGGCCGTATCGACCTGGCCGTTCTGGTCGGCAACCCAGCCCATGAGCTTAAGGCCCGTCGCCGAAGCCGTTACGGTCCCGTCGGGGCCGATGCTGAAGGCCCCATCCCGGGTGTAGAAGTGCCGGGTTCCGTCGGCCACAATAAAGAACCCATCGCCCTGAATGCCCAGGTCAGTTACCTGACCGGTCGATTGGAAGGTGCCCTGGGTGTGCAGGGTGTCGATGGCCCCGACCAGACTGCCCAGCCCCACCTGGGCGGGGTTGATTCCGCCCCGGCCCTCCGGTTCCGGGGCCGAGCCGGACCGGACAAGCTGACTCAGCATCTCCTGAAAGGTGACCCGGCTCGCCTTGAACGCCGTCGTGGTGACGTTTGCAATGTTGTTGCCGACCACATCCATGTATGTCTGGTGGTTGCGCAGTCCCGAGACTGCCGAAAACATCGACCTCAACATTGGTTGACCTCCTTACGAAAGGATTTTTCGAACCGCATCAAGGGACACAGTTCTGTCCCCGATTTTGAGGCTTACACCCTTTTCCGGGTCGACCAGCACGGCCGAGACCACTCCGGTGACCGGGGCCCCGGTGGTGTCGGCCGCCTCAACGGTTCGGCCGATAAGGGCCGATGCTGCCCCGATCTGGCCGAAAACCGCGGCCTGCCTGAACTCCTGGCTCAGGTTTTCAAGCTGTTCGAGGACGGCAAACTGGGCCAGCTGGGCGACGAAGTCGCGGTCCTCCATCGGCCGCATCGGGTCCTGGTTCCGAAGCTGGGCAATTAGCAGCTGCAAGAACTGGTCCTTAAGAGTCCCCGACCGCAGCGCCGCCGCCGCTCCTGCCAGGGATTGGGCCAGAGGGCTGACTTCGGTCAAAAACCTCACCTCCTTTTCAGGCTTTCCGGTCAATAAATCGGCCTGCCGGCACCGCCGCCTCCGCGCCGGACCCGGACGGCGCAGCCGGCACGGGCGGCGTAGCCGTGCCGCCGGTACCGCCGCCCGAACGGGGACGTGTTCCCCCTTGGGACCCGCCTTCCGAGGCGGTGGAGCCGCTCCGCGGGTCCAGCAGGTTGAGGCCGGCCAAAACTATCCCCCGCCCTTGAAGGGACTCTTTAAGGCCGTCCAGGGTTCCGGCGAGCAAGTTGTAACCTGCCGTCGTCTGCGGCCTGAGGTCGACCTCCAAAACCCCGGGCCCGGGAGATGGCCTGAGGCGGACCCGGAGCTCGACCCGGCCGAGCTCCGGCGGCTCAAGGGTGACCCAGAAAACTGATGACTGGAAGGGCGCTCCCTCCCGAATCAGCCGGGCCGCCGAAACTATGGTCTGCTCCACTGCCGACGGCAGCAGAGGCGCGGCTTTGCCGCCGCCCGACCCGGGTCCCGAAGGGGCAGGCTCTGATGGTTGGACCGGGAGGTTCCAGCCCAAACCACCCGCATACCCATCTGCCGGCGCATGTGGCCCAACCGCCGCCTGCCCGCTACCAGCGGCAACCCCCACGTCGCCTGCCAGCGTGGGACCGGCTGTGCCGTCTAGGTCGACTGCGTGGAGACCATCGTCAAGACTGCGGTTGGATGCCGTCCATATCTGCAAGCGCGGCTCCGGTCGAACCGGGTCGAAAGCCCGGTCGCGGCTTGTGGGCCGGTGTAGCGCAGGCTCCGGCGGTGCCGTTCCTTCCGCCGAAATCGACCAGCCAGGAATATCGGCGGGCGGTGGCGCGGGCGCCGTCGACGCCGGTCGGCCGGTCCCGGATATGCTGGCAAAAGCTGCCGCAGAGGATGGCTGGGCGGGCGCCAGAGGCGCTTCTATCGTCGGCAGTGCGCTCGGCCAACCCGGCGGCTGTGCCGTCAAGTCTATCGCCTCGACCGTCACAGGTTCGTCCGTTGACG
>JAUQQI010000167.1:5175-5801 GCA_030549955.1 Chloroflexota bacterium | reverse complement strand
GCCCAGGCCCCAGACGGTCGGGGCCCGAATTTGCCCCGGGGAGAGGCGGCCGGCCGGCAGGCCGTTCACGACGATAGCATCAAAAGACCGCAACAGGTGGGAGGCGTCCGGCAAATCGCCGGGCCGGATGGTCACGACAAAGGTCCGGCTCTGGCCCTGGGGCCGGAGGGAAAACTTGAAGTGGAGGGGGAGGGGGTCCCGGCCGATAATCCCCAACAGAAAGTCCCCGGCGTCGATGGGGAAGAGGGTTACCGGCTCGTCGGCGACGGTCTGACTCCCGGAACGGAGGCGGACGGCCCCCGACCGTTCGAAGCCGGTCATCATTACGGGCATGATGTACCGCCGCCGCTCCCCCGGCTCGAGGCGGACCGGCACCGAAAACTCGGTTGCCCGACGGCCGAGGTCAACGGATTCGTAAACAACCTCCCCGGCAAAAGGATTCTGCCCGTCGTTTGAGATTTCGACGGCGAGGGCCGTCCACTCCCGGAGTTTGTAATAGCCGTCGAAGAGGGGCTCGACCCGGAGGCTGACCGGCCCGGCGGCCGCGGCACGCTGGGCTGACCATGGGCTGAAGGCGATGAGGCTGAACAGCCCAACAATCAAACAGACGCCGAATGGTCTGGACA
>JAUQQI010000167.1:0-5165 GCA_030549955.1 Chloroflexota bacterium | reverse complement strand
CGCACCAGCAGCGAAACCGACTCAATATGATAGGTCTGGGGGAACATATCCAGCGGCTGGATCTCCACCAGACGATAGCCGCCGTCCACCAGGATCCGCAGGTCCCGGGCCAGGGTCGCCGGGTCGCACGAAACGTAGATTACTTTCGGGGGCGCAAGCTTGAGGAGGGCCGTCATCACCTCGGGGGCGCACCCGACCCGGGGCGGGTCGAGGATCACCGCGTCAACGTGCATATCGAGGGTCGGCAGGACGGCCTCGGTCTTCGCCTCAATCATCTCGAAATTGGGCACGCCCCGGCTGTTGTGGCGGCTGTCCCGGACAGCGCTCCGGGACTCCTCAATGCCAATGACCCGCCGCACCTTATCGGCCAAAATCACCCCGAAGGTCCCGACGCCGCTATAGGCATCCACGACGGTCTCGACGCCGGTCGGGTCGACGTACTTTATCACAAGCAGGCCCAGGATATCGGCGATACTGTAATCTCCGACGGCCGGGTAACCCCAACCGGGTTTGATAAGCCAGCTCACGTCCCGGCGTTCGGGCCTGGTGTTAACCTGGAAGAACGACGGGGGCGATACCCGGAACCGGCGACCGAGCAGTTCTTCTTCGAGATAGTCGTCCCGCCAGGCCTCGTCCCAGGGAATCGCCGGGTGGCGGGGCTCCACGAGGACCTGGCCGGTGCGCAGGCTACACCGAACAACAACCTGATGGAGTTTCGGGACCCGGCCCTGTAGCAGGCGGAGAACCTGGTTGATCGGCTCCTGCATAATGAGGCAGTGGTCGATGCCCAGAAAATCGTGGCTTTCGGGCCTCATGAAGCCCAGCCGGCCATCATAATCCACCGAGAAGCGGGCGTGGTTGCGGTAGCGCCAGGGGTCAACCATGCCAACCGGCGGCCGGACCGGCGGGTCCTCGAAACGGCCGATCCGACGAAGCTGGTCGGCAAGAACCTTTTGCTTGAACTCAAGCTGTTTCGGGTAATCGATGTGCTGCCACTGGCAACCGCCGCACTCCCCGAAATACGGGCACGGGGCCGATACCCGGAAGGGGGACGGGTCATGGACCGCGACGACTTTCCCCCGGGCAAATCGGGACCGGTGCTTGTAGAGCTCGACCTCAACCCGTTCTCCCGGGATCCCGTAGGCGGCAAAAACAACCCGCCCGTCGAACCGGCCCACAGCCTCGCCGCGGAACGCCATATCGACAAGGTCAAGTTCAAAGCGATGAGGCAACGAGGTCATGGCGGCCTTTCCCCAGTACTTTCTATCAGCTGGGCTGATTTTCTGTCAATCAGCCGACGGTCAGGGCGATGACGCCGCTGACGATTAGAAATCCGCCCGCCAGGCGGCGCCCGAACCCGGGCTCCTTAAGGACCCGGGTACCGAGCGCCGCCCCGAAGAGGACGCTGATCTCCCGGGCCGGGGCGATGTAGCTGACCGGGGCGAAGGTCAGGGCCGTAAGGACGAGAATGTATGAGAGGGGAAAACAAACAGCCATCACGACCGTTTCCTTCCGCCGTTTTTCCCACAGCAGGCCCACGTCCGCCCGGCGGCGCAGGGCGGCTGGCAGGAGGAGGACGCCGAAGCCGGCGGTGATGGCCCAGTTCAGCACCAGGGGCGGGAGGCCGAGGTCGGTGACCAGGAATTTGTCCCAGAGGGTATAGCCGCCGACCGTTAGCCCGACCAGGAGGGCGTAGCCGAGCCCACGGGTTGCAGCGGGCTCGAGCAGGCGGCCGGGATTTCCGGCCACCAGCAAAAGGCCCACGACGACAAGCCCGGCCCCAACGAGGGCAACAGGTCCCGGCCGTTCACCAAAGAGGATAACAGCCCCGATGGTAGCAATCATTGGGGCTGTTCCCCGGGCGACCGGATAAACGAGCGACAGGTCAGCGGCCCGGTAGGCCCGCTGAAGGATGAGGATATAAAACAGCTCCAGGAGGACGGTGACCCCAAGGCCGGCCAGCTGGGCCGGCCCGAAGGTCGGCCGCAGGAGGAGGACCACGGCGCCCGTTACCGGGGCGTAAAGGACCGTTGAAACGACGCTGAAAAGCCAGGTAAACTCGGCCCCGCCCTGGACCCGCTTAGCCAGGAAGTTCCAGCTTGCATGGACGAGGGCGGCGGCCAGGATGAGGCCAAGGGCTGGAACGGTCACGCGACATTATAATCGAGTGACGCCGTTCCAGCCGGCTGTGCCCTAGCGGCGCGTCCCGGCAACAGCAACTTCTTTTTCGGTCGGCTCGGCCGCGGCTTCCCGGGCCTTCTCGGCCGCAAGCCCCTCAACGTACTCGATGGGGTACTCCCGGGCGCACTGGAAACAGACGTAGAAGCGGCCCGTCTCATCTTCGTCCAGGTAAAGGTCCCCGCCGCACCGGGGACATCGCCGGCTGTACCAGAAGGTCATGGTTATTCACCTCCGTCCCTAAACGATAGCCGCCCTCGGTTAAAACCAGACTAAGAAATCCTTAACGTTTTCTTGGAATGGCGGGCTAAAATTAGTTGATGGAGGCGACCAGCGGCTACCAGCCTCTTCTGGAACGGGCCCGGCGGGGCGATGCTGCCGCCTTCGAGCGGCTGGTCGCCGAGTATCAGTCCGCCGTCTTCACCCTCTGCCGCCAGATGCTTGACGACCCGGACGAGGCCGCTGACGCTACCCAGGATGCCTTCGTTGCCGCCTGGCTCAACATCAGGTCGATCCGGGGTGACCTGCGGCCCTGGCTCTTTAAGGTTGCGATTAACCGGTGCCGGGACCGTCTGCGGAAGTTGCGCCGGGTTACCTTCCGCAATCCTCCGGATCAGCCTGACCCCCATGGCCGTCCGGAGGAGGCCGTGCTTGCCGCCGAGCGTCAGGAACTGGTTCGGAGGGCCCTCCGGGAGCTGGAACCGGAACAGCGGCTCGCGGTGGTTCTGGCCGACCTTTTTGGCTATGCTTACACTGAGATTGCGGAGATCACGGGCTGGCCGGTGGGCACGGTGCGGTCCCGAATCCACCGGGGACGGCTCGGCCTGCGGGCGGCCCTCCTGAAACGGCCGGAGTTTCTAATCGGGGAGTGACGTGGCCGGGAGAACGGGCCTTCACGACCAGGAGTTGGAGGTGTTGCTTTCGGCGTACCTGGACGGTGAGCTGTCGGCCGCCGAGCGCCGGACCGTCGAGGCCCACCTGGGCACCTGCGACCGGTGCCGGGCGCTGCTGGCTGACCTGCGCCAGGTTAAAAAGCTTGTGGCCGAACTGCCCCTCGAAAACCCGCCCCGTCCCGTGGTTCTTCGGCGCCGGCCGGTGGGATGGGTGGTCGAGCTGGCCGCACTGGTGGCGGTGGTTGTGGGCCTCGTTCTCGTCGGGGCTGACATGCTTGTGCCCCGGCCCGCTCCGCCAGCGACGGCCCCGGCTGCTGCCGACCGGGCCGCAACCCGCCCGGAGCCGGCCACGGGCAGCGGCGTCAGGGCGCTAACCCTCGTCGGGGTGGGTCTGGCTGTTGCCGGGGGACTGGCCTTTCTGACGGTCCGCCTCGGCCGAGGCCGGATGAGCCTCCTGGTTGGCCTCCTCGGACTGGCCGGCGGATTCCTTGGCGGCTGCGGGGGCTTAGGTCCGGGCAGAAACGGCGAACCGCCAGTGCCGCCCGGGGCCGAACGGATTGTGGCGGCGGTCCGGGCCGACGCCGCCCGCCGTTCAGGCCAGGACCCAGCCAGCGTCCGGCTGGTCAGCATCGAGACAGTCGAGTGGCCGGATACAAGCCTGGGGTGTCCCGAGCCGGGGAAATTCTACGCCCAGGTGATTACCCCGGGCTATCGGATAGTTGTGCGGGCCGCCGGCACCGATTACGACTACCACACCGACCGGGCCGGCAACTTCGTTCTCTGCGTCAGGGGCCGACCGTCAGCTCGTTGACCACGTCCTTAACACCGGGCACCTGTCGGGCAATCTGTTCGGCCAGGATCTTGTGTTCGGCTGAGGGCACCCGCCCCCGGAGTCGAACCTTTCCCAGGAAAGACTCGACCTGAACCGGCCCCGACCGCCGCAACCGCCGGTCCGCCATAATGGCCGACGCTACCCGAATCTGGATCTCACTGTCGCTCGTTAGCCGGCTGATTACCCGTTTGACTCCCGGGATGGTGCCGACCACCACCGGCGCGAGGTGTCGGGCCACCTCGGTCCGGACAACGCCTTCGAGAATCACAACCCCGTCCTCGACGCTGATCTGAATGTCGTTTACCGACGTCGGTTCGGCGAGTCGCAGGGCCTCGTGGACGTCCTCCCACAGGTCAACGTCGGCTTCGGCCATGGGGAGCACTGCCTCCTGCAACATCAGATCTGTCGCAAAAGCCGGGCTGAGACTGCCAGGGACAGACCGGTAAGGCCAAGGTAGGCGAAGAGGTAATAGGGGATGACCCGGCTGTCCGCCGGACGAACGAGCTCCCGGACGACCGGCGGCATCTGAACCGGGTTCGGCCGGATGACCACGCCCCGCTGGGGCCCCTGCTCGGGCCTCACCAGGGGCAGTGGTCGGGCTTCGATAACTGCCGGCTGGGGGGGCAGGGGCTCAAGGGGACGGGCAACTTCAAACTGCTGAATCCCAAGGGCGCCCCCAACCGCCGAGAACGGGTCGACGTAGGCCAGAAGACCGGTAAGCCGGCCAACCGGCGTATCTGCTGTTAAACTTCTCACCGAGCCGGTTCCGAGAACCAGAACCAGGACCAGGGCGTAGGCGAGAACGGTTGCCGACAGACTGGTGCGCATGACCGCCGAGCTGAGGAGGCCCAGGGCCCCAAATGCGAGGGCCGTGATAAGCAGAAGGACCGAGGCCGTGACAATCTGGAGCGGGTCAACCCCACCGAGCATGAAGGCGACGCTCTGAACCGGAACGGCCGTAACGATGAGCAAAATAATAACCGCGAGGGCAGCGAGAAGTTTTCCGAAAACAATTGAATGGGGCCGGAGCGGGGTAGTTATCAGGAGGTCAAGGGTCTGCCGCTCCCGTTCCCCGGCGACAAGGCCCGCCGTGAAGCTCGGTGTGAGGAAGCAGACCAGCAGCAGCTCCACCGTCACGATGGACGTGAAGATGGCCCGGCCGGTTGCGGCGGCCTGGGCGCCGCCCCGCAGGGGCTGGTCGGCCAGCGCCCGGAAATAAAGATAAGAGAGTGCCCCAAGCAGGACCAGGTAAACCGTCAGCA
>JAUQQI010000029.1 GCA_030549955.1 Chloroflexota bacterium | reverse complement strand
TATCTGAAGCTCAGATACACCCGGTTGACAGATTCCCCGATAGCCGCATTATAATCCAGCAGCCGAAATCTTTTTCCGGTGAAAGGAGGGATTACGGTGTACCCGGCAAAGATTTCACGGCGGACGGTTCTTAAGGCGGGGCTTTTCGGGGGCGCGGGGCTGCTCCTCGGCGCCTGTCAGCCGACAACGGGCTCCCCTGCGCCGGCTCCGGGTCCGGCCCAGCCGCCGGCGCCGGCCAAGCTCGTCTTTAGCAGCGGCCCCACGGGGGGATCCTGGATCCCCCTGGCCGGGGCCGTTGCGGAGCTGGTCAAGCAGAAGTCGCCCGAAATCGAGATCACCGTCGAGCCGGGGGCAACCTACGTCAATATCGAGAAGCTTGCCGCCGGCAAGGCCGACCTGGGCTGGGCCAACCTAGATGGCTTTTACGATGCCCTTGAGGGTCGGCCGCCGATGCGTTCAAAAATCACCAACGTTTATTACATGGTTTACATGTACCCGAACGTCTTCCAAATCGCGGTTCCCGAAGACTCGGGCATCCGGTCGTTCCGGGACTTGAAGGGCAGGGCGGTGGCCCTACCCCCGCAGGGAAACTCGTCCCTCGTTGCCTGGGAGACTGTCCTTAAGGCCTACGGAATGAGCACCCAGGACTTCGGCACCGTCTCTTACGGCTCGATCGCCGACCACGTCGAGCTCATCAAGAACCGGCAGGCCGATGCGATGGGATGGATCACCACCGTACCGGCCAACTTCATGCTTGACCTGGGCACCAGTCGCAGAATGCGCGTTTTAAGCTTCGATGACGATGCCCTCAAAAAGATCCAGGAGCTAAACAAGGGTTACCGCCGGCACGTAATTCCAGCCGGTACCTACCGCGAGCAGGGACATCCCGATGAGACCGTCACCTTCCAGACGCCGACCATTATGATCGCCCGGGCCGAGTTGCCCGAGGACGTAGTTTACCGAATCACCAGGGTCGTGGTCGAAAACAAGGATGAGCTGGCCCGGGCTGTTCCGGCCATCAAGAACACCCAGAAATCCGAGATGGGTCAGGACCTGGGTGTGCCCTACCATCCGGGCGCCCTGAAGTATTACAAAGAGGCCGGCCTCGTAAAGTAGCCGCCAGCCCGATCCTGCCAGACGAAGGTCTTACCATTGGGCCGTCGAACGGCCGCCGAAGACCGTCCGACGGCAAGTTGCGGAGGGCTTACGTTGAGAAACCCTGCTGGCATTGTAGGTAAGCTCATCGCCCTGACGGCGGTGGTAATGTCCCTTTATCACATCTACTACCGCCTGGTCCCAAGCTTTAACCTTCCCATCGCTCCGGGACTTGTTATCCGGATCGGCCCGGTTGATTCGCTGGTCCTCCGGGATATTCACCTTCTCTTCAGTCTGGTGCTGGTCTTTTTTCTTTACCCCCTGCGGAAGGGGGCTGGTAACCGCATCCCGGTTTACGACCTGATTTTCGCGGCCCTCTCGGTTATTGTCACGGGCTACCTCCTGGTTCGCTATGAATACGTGGTCACCCGGTTTGCCACCGTGCATCCCCTGGAGCCGGCTGACTTCGCGATGGCGACCCTGGCTATTCTCCTGGTTCTGGAGGCTACTCGCCGAACCATCGGCCTGGCACTACCCATTACCGCCCTGGTATTTATTGCCTACGGCTTTCTGGGGCCCTACCTGCCGGGCTTCCTGAACCACCGGGGAATGACCCTGGAGCTGATGCTTGACCAGACCTACCTTACCACCGAGGGGATTTTCGGTATCCCCCTGGGGGTTTCGGCCACCTACGTGATCCTCTTTGTCATCTTCGGGGCATTTCTTGAAAAATCTGGGGCCGGGCAGTTCTTTATGAACTTTGCCAACGCCCTGATGGGCCGGTCTCGGGGCGGCCCGGGGAAGGTCGCGGTCGTGTCGAGCAGTCTTTTCGGGACAATTTCCGGGAGCGCGGTTGCGAATGTGATGGTCGACGGCTGGCTCACCATCCCGATGATGAAGCGGACCGGCTTCAAGCCGGAGAGCGCGGCGGCCATCGAGGCCACAGCGTCGACCGGCGGGCAGATCATGCCTCCGGTAATGGGCGCGGCCGCCTTTGTTATGGCCGAGTTCGTTGGCAAGCCCTATTCGCAGATTGCCCTGCACGCCGCCATCCCCGCCGTCCTCTACTACCTGGCCCTCTTTGCGGCCATTCACTTTGAGGCCATCAAAACCGGATTGCGGGGACTTTCGCGGGAAGAAGTCCCGCCCATCCTGGGCGTGCTCCGGCGGCAGGGGCATCTGCTGGTGCCGGTGGTGGTCCTGTTCATTCTGCTGGTCCAGGGTTACACGGCCAGCTACGCGGCCCTGGTCGCGACCGCCGCGGTGATAGTTTTAAGCTGGCTCAGAAAGGAGAGTCGCATCACTCCGGCTAAGGCTGTCGAAGCCCTGCAGGAAGGGGCCGTCAACACACTGCCGGTGGCCATGGCGACCGCCTGTGCCGGGATCATCATCGGGATCATCCTGCAGACTGGTCTGGCGCTTAAATTCACCAGCTTTCTGCTTTCGGCGGCCGGGGGTACCCTTATTCCTGTCCTGGCAATCACGATGGTGGCCGGTCTTATCCTGGGCATGGGCATGCCAACGACTCCAGCCTACATCGTTCAGGCCGCCCTGCTGGCCCCCGCCATCGAGCGCCTGGGCGTTGACCGGACCGCCGCCCACATGTTTATCTTTTATTACGCGTGCCTTTCCGCCGTTTCGCCGCCGGTGGCCCTGGCTGTGTATGCCGCCGCCTCCATCGGCCACGCCGACCTCTGGAAGGCTGGCCTCCAGGCCATGAAGTTTGCGGCCGCCGGGTTCATTGTGCCATTCTTCTTCGTGTTTAACCCCGAGCTTCTGATGATGGGCGACCCGGCCCAGATCCTCCGGGCCACGCTCACGTCGACCATTGGCTCGGTGATGCTGGCCGCTGGCCTGCAGGGCTACCTGCTGCGGCCAGCAAACCTGCTGGAGCGGGCGCTGTTCGTCGCCGGGGCCTTGCTCCTTATTGACCCCGGTCTGACCACGGACGTCATTGGGGTTGTCCTGGTATTCCTCGGGGTTTTACTCCAGCGCCTGCGGCCGGTCCCGGCCCGGGCCGTCGAACCGAAGGGAGATTGAGCCGTGCGCCTGGACGAACTTGCCGAAGCCGTCGCCGTATTCCTGATAATTTTGGCGGTCTTCGCCTTGACTTTCGCCTACGGGGTCCTGCGGCTCTACCAGCGCTGATGTCCGCCGGGACCCCCCGCAAAACTGCCCGAGACGGAGGCAACGGATGCAGTTTGAGCCGTTGAATGATGCCGAGCTGGCTGCCCTGCGACAGTTGACGTCCCCGACCGTCGCCAACGCGATCGAGGTTTTCAACATCCGGCCTCGAACCGAGGGCTTCATGCGGCCAGGTATCCGCTGTATGTTTCCCGAGTTTGGGCCGATGGTGGGGTATGCGGTGACGGCTACCATCCGGGCGTCGGTTCCCTCCCCAGGACCCGGCTACCTGCAGGCCTTCAACCTGTGGGAAGCGGTTCTGCGGACCCCGCCGCCCAGGGTCGTGGTTCTGCAGGACCTGGACGACCCGCCGGGTCTGGGGGCCTTCTGGGGCGAGGTCCAGGCGAATATCTATAAAGCCCTTGGCTGTGTCGGAACCGTAACCAGCGGGGGAGTTCGGGACCTGGAAGAGGTGCGGTCCCTCGGCTTTCATTTCTTTGCCGCAACGGTCTCGGTCTCCCACGCCTACGTCCACGTCGTCGGGGCCCGCATCCCCGTAACCGTCGGCGGACTCACCGTCCGGCCCGGCGACCTCCTGCACGGCGACCGCCATGGCGTCGTCCAGATCCCTCAGGAAATCGCCCGGGAAATTCCCCGGGCCGCCCGGGAACTTGAGGCCCGGGAGCGGGCCATTATCGAGGTCTGTCAGTCGCCGGATTTTTCGGTCGAGCGGCTTAAGGACGTTTACAGCCGCCGCTAGTCCCTTCCCGGCCGCCGCAGTCGTCCGGGTATTCGTCGCAGTGCGGGACCGCTCCGGGCAGGTATGGCCGCAGGCAGGCGATGACCCGGTAGAGGACATCAACCGCCTGGCGCAGGACCGGCAGGTAGTAGAGGCTAACCAGTTGGGGCTGACCTGCGGCCCAGGCGAGGGCCGCCATCATCGCCGCCCCACCCCGGTGCCGGCGGCCGTCCGGCTCAATGGCCCAGGCTGCGGCCTCACACTCCGACCGGCTCAGGCCAAGGGTTTCCGGGATACCGGGCCGCTGGCAGGGCACCGGCCGGACGCGACCGGACCGGTCAAGGCGGGTCAGCCAGCGCACCGCCCCGGTGCAGAATCCGCACCGGCCGTCAAAGACGACCACCAGCCCTTGCTCCATACCCGTTTATACTAGTAGTCGGAATGGGTCGGGTTCTGCCAGCGGTCCTTTTTGGCCTGGTCGGTCTCCTCCTGCTCTTGCCGGGCCGAATTTTCGCCCAGCCCGACCCGACCGAGGTCGTCCGCGTCCTGTCCCGGGAAGACGTTTACGTCGAACCGGCCATGGCCGGGCGAGTCCCGGCGGCTGAGCGGGACCGGCTCGCGGCCAAAGCCGCCGAGCTGCGGGGCCGGGGCTGGACCGTGAAGTTTGCGCTGATTTCGAGGCCGCCGGTCGGGTTTCAAAACCTGGGCGACTTTACAAGTCAGCTTCACCGCTACCTTGACCTCGGTGACGGCCTATTAATCGTAGCCAGCCAGAACGCGGTCTCGGCCAAGACGGACCGGTTAGGCCGGGACGAAACCCAGCGGCTCACTGACGCCAGCCGGCGGGTCTTCACCGCCGAAGGTTACGCCGCCGGGATGGTATACCTGGCCGATTCGATTGTTACGGAGGTGGAAGCCCGGAGCGCCGCGACCCGGACTGCCACCGTCGGCCTGGGACTCATTCTCGGCCTGGGTATCCTCGGTCTCATCGGGTTGCTCGCCGTACGGAGCGGTTCAGCCCGCCGGAGCCGGTTCAGTCAGCTAAAGGACTGGCATTCCGGGCTCACGGCCGCCGCCTTGGACTTTGACCGGGCGATCGGCCCGGCCCCGACCTCGGCCCGGCTACACGACGCCCGGCGGAGCCTTGACCTGGTTCTGGATGAGCTGGCAGCCGCCGGGTCGAAGCTGGACCGCCTGGGCCGGGCTGGCCTGTTGGGCCCGGCCCCACGCGACCTTGATGAAGTGGCCCGAACCCTGGTTCAGGTTCGGGAGCGCCTTTTGGCCCTTGCTGAGAGCCTGGGTGATGAGATTCCTGAACTGAAGGACATCCGGCTACCCGAGATGGCCACGGTTCAACCTGGGCCTGAGGCGTCTGATCGCCTTGCCTGTTTTTTCTGCGCCCGGCCCTTGCGGCCTGATGAAGCCCGGGAGGTCGTGCTCGACTTTGGGACGGAGCGGCGCCGGGTCGTCGTTGACCCTGAGCACTACGAGGCCCTGCGCCAGGGCGAGCAGCCGCCGGTCCGCACGGTCGAAGTGGGCGGGCGGCAGGTTCCGTGGTTTGAGGACCCGAACTTTGACCCCCGCCGGGATTACCGGCCGAGTTATTCAGGCATTGGTCTCACGGAACTGCTTATCCTCTGGGGTCTCCTGAGCCGTCCGGTTACGGTCATCACCGAGCCGGCCGAAGTCTCCCGCCCCGAACCGGTGCCCGATGAGGGCCGGGATTCCTGGTTCGAGTCGCCCCTCTTTGGGCCGCTGGGCCCGGAAGATGAGGGGGCTGCCGAAAGCACCTTCGATTTCGGCGGAGGGCTGGGAGACCAGGCCGCCGAGACCGACTTCGATGCA
>JAUQQI010000212.1 GCA_030549955.1 Chloroflexota bacterium | reverse complement strand
CAGGAAGTCCAGAACAGTTTCGACGCGTCCCGCAGCGTCGAACACATCGTCCGGGCGCCGGGCAGTATTCGGCGGCTCTCCGTTGGCGTCGTGGTCGACTCGAACTCCGCCGCCGCAGCCCAGCTTGACAACATTCGCCAGCTGGTTGCGGCGGCTGTCGGCATCGACCCGAATCGGGGCGATCTCCTCACCGTCCAGGCCATGCCTTTGCAGTCAGGTGCCGAGAGCGTCGGAGGCCCGGCGTCGGGTGCGGAAGGGGGACTTCCGCCTGAGCTGCAGCGGGCCCTTGCGATCGCCCGGGTTGCGGCCCTGGTGGTCGCCCCGCTCGCCCTCATCCTGCTGGTATTCCTCCTGCTGCGCCGGACCCGGACCTATTATGCCGTCCCGGCCGGGCCCGCCCCCGGACCGGCAGTCGCGCCGCCGGCCCCGCCGGAGGCGGCCCTCGCCGGAGTAGGGGAAGAGACGCCGGCCCCGCTGGCTCCCGGCTATGTCGAACAGCTTTCGAGCATTGCCCGCCAGCGGCCCGAGGTCATCGCCCAGGTAATCCAGG
The DNA here is from genome assembly GCA_030549955.1 of Chloroflexota bacterium. Lineage (GTDB taxonomy): Bacteria > Chloroflexota > Dehalococcoidia > JAUQQI01 > JAUQQI01 > JAUQQI01. The sequence goes on along the minus strand of JAUQQI010000212.1, from coordinate 5,282 downwards.
GCTGGCTCAGTGAAGAAGACACTCGCTAAACAGGTGACGGGGCAATAAGGCAATAATGACCGCCGCGAACGCAAGTCGGTTAACCGGCCGCCAGCGGGCGGCAATCCTTCTTATGGGCCTGGGGCCGGAGCTTTCGGCCCGGGTTTTGCAGGCCCTGCCCGAAGACCAGGTGGAGCTGCTTGCCGGTGAGATCCTCCAGGTCGGGCAGGTTCCGGTCGAAGTGCGGGATGAGGTCTTAAGACAGGCCCACCAGCTTGCCCTGGGCAACCAGGTCGTGGCTTACGGGGACGCCTACGCCCGCGAGCTCCTTATTCGGGCCCTGGGCCGCCAGAAGGCCGAGGAGTTAATCTCCCGGCTCGAGGCCCGCAGCGGCGGCTACCCCCTGGAGTTTCTTCGCAAGGCAGACCCGCAGCAGCTCTTAAGTTTTATCCAGCACGAGCACCCCCAGACCATCGCCCTGATCCTGTGCCACCTTCCGGCCCGGCAGGCCTCACAGCTGCTCTCAGCCTTGGAACCTGAGCTGCAGGCCGATGTCGCGAAACGGATCGCTACCATGGGCCAGACCCCGCCGGAGGTGGTCCAGCAAGTTGTCTCGGTTTTAAGGCGTAAGCTCTCCCTGGTGACGAAGGACTTTTCGGCCGTGGGCGGGATTGACTCCCTGGTCAGAATTCTCACTTATGTCGACCGGAGCACCGAGAAGACCGTCCTTGAACAGCTCGACCAGGATGTGCCCGAGATCGCCAACGAAGTCCGTAAAGATGTTCGTCTTCGACAATATCATCCAGCTGGATGACCGGTCCCTCCAGCGGGTGCTCCGCGAGGTCGATACCCGGGACCTGGCCCTCGCCTTGCGGGGTGCTCCGGAGGCCCTGCGGGAGAAGGTTTTCCGGAACCTCTCAAGCCGGGCAGCCGAGATGCTCCGGGAGGAGATCTCGATGATGGGACCGGTCCGGCTGCGCCAGGTCGAGGAGGCCCAGCAGCGCATTGTCGCCATCATCCGGCGGCTGGATGAGGCCGAGGAGATTGTCATCTCCCGGGGAGGGGAAGATGTCCTCGTCTAGCAGGGTCATAAAACTCGCCCGGCTGAGCAACGAAGTCCGGGTTATCCCGGTGGCTGAGGGCGCCGGCTCCCCGCCCGTACTGCCCGACCCCGGGGCGGGTGCGCCCCAGACGGCGCCGCCGGAGGCGATTCTGACCGAGGCCCGGGCCGAAGCTGAAGTCATCCGATCTGAGGCCTATCGGGTCGGCTTTGAGGCGGGCCTGGCCGACGGGCGGCGGGCCGCCGAAGCCGAAGCCGCCGGGTACCTTGGTCGACTTCGGGCGTTCGTCGACGCGGCCCGCCTCGAGCACCGGCGGATTCTTCGGGAGGCCGAAGAGCAGCTCCTGACCTTAGCTCTGGCGGCCGCCGAGCGGGTGCTGAGCCGCAAGCTCGAAGAAAGCGACCGAAAGCTGATTGCGGATTTCATCGCCGAGGCCCTCCAGGAAGTCGAGAATGCCCTCGGAAGCCCTGAAGCCGTGGTTGTCCGGGTAAACCCGCAGGATTCCGACTTCGCCTCGCTCGTCCTTGCGGCCCGTGACACAAAGCTTCTAGCCGACCCGCGGGTCGAGGCCGGCGGGTGCGTGGTCGAGACCTCGGCGGCCGTCATCGACTCGACCCCGACGGAGCGCCTCCGGCAGATCGCCCGGCTGTTCCGGCAGGCCCACGAGCTGGAGCATCGGCCGTGAGCGGGGTGAGCCTCAGCCGCTACGTGGAACTGCTCCGGGCCGGTCCGCCCGTGCGCCGGCTGGGACGGGTCGTCCAGGTTGTGGGCTTGAGCATCGAGGCGGTGGGCCTTAAGCTTCCGGTCGGCGAAATCTGCCATATCTATCCTCCGGGGGCTACCGGCACGACCGAGCCGGGGTGGGCGTGGCGGATAACCGCGGAGGTTGTGGGCTTTCGGGAGGGCAGGCTGATCCTCATGCCGTTTGGGGAGATGCAGGGCCTTCGGCCCGGCAGTCTTGTTGCCCCCGGCCATCGGCTTTTCATGGTGCCGGTCGGGGACGGTCTGCTCGGACGGGTGGTCGACGGCTTTTGCCGGCCCATCGACGGCCTCGGTCCGCTGGATGTTTCAGACCGGACGTATCTTCTCCAGCCGCCGCCCGAACCGCTGAAGCGGACCCGCATCGACGAGCCGCTGCCCACCGGCATCCGGGCCATCGACGGGTTTTTGACCTGCGGACGGGGCCAGCGGGTCGGTATCTTTGCCGGCAGCGGGGTTGGCAAATCGACCCTGCTGGGGATGGTGGCCCGGCACGCGTCGTCGGACGTAAGCGTCGTGGCCCTTATCGGCGAGCGGGGCCGGGAGGTCCGGGAATTTATTGACCGGGACCTCGGCCCGGACGGCCTCCGGAAGAGCGTCGTAGTGGTTTCCACCTCCGACCAGCCGGCCCTTATGCGACTCAAGGCTGCCTGGGTTGCGACGGCCATCGCCGAGTATTTCCGGGACCGGGGCGCCCAGGTCGTCCTGCTGATGGACTCGGTGACCCGCCTGGCAATGGCCCAGCGGGAGGTCGGCCTGGCAGCCGGAGAACCTCCGACTGTCAAGGGATACCCGCCGTCGGTTTTCGCCCTTCTCCCAAAGCTTCTTGAGCGGGCCGGGACCGGCCCCCAGGGAAGCATCACCGGGTTCTACACCGTCCTTACCGAGGGCGACGACCCATTCGACCCTATTGCCGATACCGTCCGGAGCATTCTCGACGGCCACATTCAGCTGTCCCGCCGGCTCGCAGCCGAGGGCCACTTCCCGGCCATTGATATCCTGGAAAGCATCAGCCGGGTCATGCCGGCTGTGGCAAGCCCCTCCCATCTGGACCTGGCAAATCGCCTCCGTCAAATCCTTGCCACTTACCGGGGGGCAGAAGACCTTATCAGCATCGGGGCTTACGTTCGGGGAACAAATCCCGAAATCGACCTGGCCATCGAGCTTCTGCCTAAGGTTCAGGATTTCCTGCGCCAGTCCCCCGAGGAGCAGACGCCCTTTGAAGAAACTATCGACCGGATGGCCAGGATCCTGGAAGGCAGCCGATGAGAGAGGCCAGATTCAGGTTAGAAAGCCTGCTCCAGTTTGCAGACCAGCTCGTGGACCTCATTACCCTTGAGCTCTCGGCCCTGGAGCGCCGTCAGGCTGCCACTCAAGAAGCCCTTGAGTCCTGCCGTCAAGAGCAGACGGCCGTTCTAAACCGAGTTGCCAGCGGCTGTCCGCCGGCTCCGGCGGTCCTGGTTGCCGCTTACGCCTACCTGGACCGGCTTGAGAAGAAAGCCGCAGAGCTCTGCGGTTCGATAGCCGAACTGGAGGCGGCGATTGCCCGCAAGCGGGATGAACTTCTGGCCGCCGAGAAGGAGCGCCGAATGCTTCTTAAGCTGAAAGAAGAGTTCGAGGCGGCGCTGCGGGCAGGGCTTGCCCGGCGGCATCAGCAGTTCTTAGACGACCTGGCCGGCAGTCGCCATTTCCGCCGGAGGTCGGAGCGGTGACAACGCCTGCCGACTTGGTGGTGTGGCTCGTCCTGCAAGGACTAAGCTCCCCGGCCGCGCGGCGCCTCGTCCCCAGCAGTCACCAGCGCTTCGCCTCGGTGCTCAGGGCCAGCCGCGCCCGACCTGCGGCGTCTGCGAAGGAGGGTCCGTCTCCCGACGATTACGACGGGATTATTGCGGCCGCCGCCCGTCGTTACGGCATCAGCCCGCATCTAATCCGGGCTGTAATCCAGGTCGAATCCGGGGGGAACCCCCGGGCAGTGTCACCGGCCGGGGCCAAGGGGCTCATGCAGCTGATGGACGGCACGGCCCGCCGGCTCGGAGTAAAGGACCCATTTGACCCGGCCGAGAACATCTTCGGGGGCACCAGGCTTCTGCGGGAACTTCTTGACCGGTATGGGGGCAATCTCGAGCTGGCCCTGGCAGCCTACAACGCCGGGCCAGGGGCCGTTGACCGATTCGGCGGGGTTCCGCCCTACGCCGAAACCCAGAAATTCGTCCGGCTCGTGAAGACCCTCTTTGACAGATACAGGCAGGGAGGCGAGGCCCTGTGAATGCGGAGGTCGACCGGGTCATCGATGCGGCCCTTAAGGGCCTTTCGCTCCGGCAGCGGGCAATTGCGAGCAACCTGGCCAATGTTGACACGCCGGGCTACAAGGCGCTTAGGGTCCGGTTCGAAGACAAGCTTCGCCAGGCAATCCGGAACCGGGACTACCCGCTCGAAGCACCGCGGGTCGAGGTCGATGGGTCCACAGCCATGCGCAACGACGGCAATAACGTTGACGTGGATGAGCAGCTGGTTCTCCTTAACGACACGGTCCTGCGCTACTCGGCCCTGATCCAGGTCATGAACCGGCGGCTTGCGCTGCTCCGGACGGTGATCACGGAGGGCCGCCGGTAATGAGCGCCCTGGGGCCGTGGGCGCCGCCTGTGGTCTTGCGGCCGCTGGTGCGGACGGCGCCGGGGGCGCGGCTTTGGCGCCCGCAGGGGGTCCCATTGGCGGTTTTCGATAGCCGTCGGGCGCGGTTTGATGTCGCCCTGGGGGCTGCCGCCAGCCGCCTTCAGGCAGGCCCAAAGGCGCCTGCGCCTCCCGACCCTGCCCGGAGCAGGGCGACGCCGGTGCCGGGTGCTGCGCCGACGGGATCCCCCGGACCGGCGGCGAAAACGCCGCCGGCAGCAGGGTCCCATCCACTGCACCTGGACGCTTTCCCGCGGCCGCCGGGCGATAACGGCTGGGGCATCCACTGGATTCCAACCCTGCGTCAGCCGCCGGAGGTCGTTGACCGTTTCGTCCGAGAAGCCAAAGAGATGGGCATCAAATGGGTCGTCTTTCTTAACGACGACGCCAAGGTCGGGGACAACGACTACCTGGTAAAGCGCCTCGTCGAAAACGGGATCATGCCCATCATGCGCATCTATACCCCGAACGGCCGGCCGATTCAGGGAGACCTCGCCGCCCTCGTCCGCCACTATACCCGGCTCGGCGTCTACTATTACCAGCTTTACAACGAGCCGAATCTCAACGTTGAAAACCCGGAGGGCCGGCCTGATGTCGACAGGTATCTCGACCGGTGGGTCCCGGCGGCCCGGGTCGTGGCCGCCAATGGCGGCTACCCCGGATTCGGGGCCCTGGCCCCCGGCGGAAACATGGATGACCTGGAGTTCCTCCGGATTGCCCTCGACCGGCTCATTGCCCGGGGCGAGGTCGACGCCCTGGACCGGGCCTGGCTTTCAATGCACAACTACATGTTTAACCACCCCCCCGATTACG
>JAUQQI010000197.1 GCA_030549955.1 Chloroflexota bacterium | reverse complement strand
GCGCGGCCGCGGTTGTCGAAGCCTCCTCGGGCAATGCCGGGGCCGCGGTTGCGGCCTATGCGGCCCGGGCCGGTTTGCGGGCCCATATCTTCGTGCCGGCCGATACCCCGGCCTCAAAGCTGACCCAGATCCGGGCCTACGGGGCCCGGGTCGTGGGCGTTGCCGGGGGCCGGGAAGCCGCCGCCGTCGCGGCCGTCAGATATGCGCGGGAAGCCGGGCTCTTTTACGCCTCCCACAACCGGTCCCCGTTTTTCGTTGAGGGCATGGCAACCTTCGGGGAAGAGTTGCTCCACCTTGAGCCGGCCCCAACGGACCTGGTTATCCCCGTCGGCAACGGTTCCCTGGTAGCCGGCCTGTGGGTTGCCTACCAGCGGGCGGGCCGAAAACCGCCCCGGATTCACGGCGTCCAGGCCCGGGCCTGCGCGCCGCTGGCCGAAGCCTGGGAACGGGGCCTGGCGGAGCCCGCTGAAGTCCCCGTCGCCCCGACGGTAGCCGGGGGCATCCGGGTCGAGCGGCCGCCCCGGGGCCGGCAGGTCCTGGAAATCGTCCGGGCAAGCAACGGCTCGCTGGTTGCTGTTGACGAAGCGGAAATCCTTGAGTGGGGCCGGTTTCTGGCCGAGCATGAAGGCATCTTCGCCGAGCCGACGTCGGCTGCTGCCTTCGCCGGGCTGGCCAGACTGGCCGCCCTGGGCCGATTTGAAGCGGGGGCGAGCTTGCTGGTGCCGGTCACGGGAACCGGCCTGAAAGCCGCTTCCGGCTGAACCGGGCCGGATCCCGGTGTGCTAAAATTGGCCGACAGATTGCCGAGGTTCCGGAAGAGGGTAAGCCATGCCGGGCTCATTTGAAACCCCGGGTGCAACCGTACGGGGCGCGGTGGCGAACACGACCTACCGGCCGCCATTTCGGGGCCGGCGGTTTGCCATCAGCTCGACCCATTACCTGGCGACCATGGCCGGCTATAAAATCCTGGAGCGGGGCGGCAATGCCGTCGATGCCGGGGTTGCCGCCGGCATCGCCCTGAACGTGGTTGAGCCCCACCTGACGACCTTCGGTGGGGTTGCCCCGATTGCCATTTACCTGGCCGCAACCGGCCAGGTCGTCACCATCAGCGGTCTGGGCCGCTGGCCCCGCAGGGCAACCCTCGATTACTACCTTGAGCGCTTTGGGGGCGACCTGCCCGAGGGCATCCCCAGGACGGTGGTCCCGGCCGCCGCCGACGCCTGGCTTACGGCCCTGGAAAAGTTCGGGACCCTGAGCTTCGAGGAGGTTGTCGAGCCTGCCCTCGAGCTGGCAGCCGAAGGCTTTATCATGTATCCGAGGCTTGAGCGGGCGATTTCAGCCCAGGCTGAGCGGCTCAAAGGTTGGCCCAGCTCGGCCGAGGTCTTTTTGCCGAATGGTCATGTTCCGGAGGTTGGGCAGGTTTTCCGCCAGCCTGGGCTTGCCCGGACCTTTGAGGTGCTGATGGGGGCCGAGGGTTCGGCCCGGGGTCTGGGTCGAGAGGCCGGGATTCGGGCGGCCCGGGACTACTTTTACCGGGGGCCGTTAGCCCGGGAGATGGCCGGTTTTTGCCAGGAGCAGGGCGGGCTATTAAGCTACGAGGACCTGGCCGAATTTACGGTCAAGATTGAGCCGCCGGTTGAGACGACCTATCGGGGCTACCGGGTGTATACCTGCGGGCCGTGGTGTCAGGGGCCGGTGGTTGCCCAGACGCTCAATCTCCTGGAGGATTTTGACTTAAAGGCTTTGGGCCACAACACGGCCGAATATCTGCACGTTTTAGTTGAGGCCTTAAAGCTTGGTTTTGCCGACCGGGAAGCCTATTATGGGGACCCGGATTTTGTTAAGGTGCCCATTGATATTCTCCTGAGCAAGGGTTATGCGGCCGGGCGGCGCAAGCTCATTGGGCCGAAGGCCTGGGCTGGGCTTCCGCCGGCCGGGGAGACGGGGGTCAGGCCCGGGCCTGAGCCTGAGGCTGTTAAGGGGTCGGTGGAGGCGGATACGAGCTATGTCTGCGTTGTGGATGGTGCGGGTAATGCCTTTTCGGCGACCCCGAGCGACCCGGCTTTGAGCAGTCCGGTTGTGCCGGGCTGGGGTTTTAGTCTTTCTTCCCGGGGGAGCCAGTCCTGGCTTGACCCAGGACACCCAGCCTCATTGGGGCCGTGGAAGCGGCCGAGGCTTACGCCGAACCCGGCCCTGGCCCTGGGGCCTGGGGGTGAGGTCATCCCCTTCGGGTGTCCTGGCGGGGACGGTCAGCCTCAGGCGATGGTTCAGGTGTTTGTAAACCTTGTTGATTTCGGGTTGAATCCTCAGGAGGCGGTGGAAGGGCCGCGGGTCATCTCGATCAGTTTTCCGAACTCCTTCTGGCCCCACAGTTACTATCCTGGTCGGCTGTATGTGGAGGGACGGATAGGGGCTGAGGTTGGGGCTGAGCTTGCAAATCGTGGGCATGAGGTGGTGGTCGGGCCGGACTGGCCGCCGGCGGCGTGTGCGGTCTGTCTGATTGTGGCTGACCGGGGGGCTGGGCGGGTGGAGGCCGGGGCCGACCCCCGCCGGGATTCTTACGCCGTCGGGTGGTAAGCATCATCCTGGAGGTTGCTTGATGGTTGAGGACCGGCGTTTTAGTTATGATGGGCTCTGGGGTGCAAAGGCTGCCCGGCCTGCGGTTCGGGGTCGGGGCGCTGGTGGCACCCGGATCGATTTTGCCGGCGGCCGGCCCGACCCGGCGTCATTCCCGTACGCGGAGCTGGCTGAGGCAGCCCGCCGGGTGCTGGCGACCGATGGGGCGGCGGCCCTCAACTACGGAGAAGCCCAGGGATTTATCGGTCTCCGGGAGCTCCTCGCCGAAAAATACCGGCGGGATGAGGGGGCCCGGGTTGACCCGGATAACTTTTTGATAACAAACGGCTCTGCCCATGCCCTTCAGCTCATCGTCGAGGCCCTGGTCGAACCGGGTGACCCGATTATCACCGAAGCCCCGACCTGGATGGGGGCTGTCCATGCCTTTCGGGTTCAGCGGGCTGAGATTCTGACCGTCGACCTCGAACCGGACGGCATGAACGTGGACCAGCTCGAAGACCACCTGCGCCGGCTTAAAGCCCAGGGGCGGCGGGCCAAGTTTATCTATACCATCCCGACCTTTCAGAACCCGGCCGGGATGACCATGCCGCTGGCCAAACGGCGTCGGCTCCTCGAGCTGGCGGTTGCGTACGGGACCCCAGTCATCGAGGACGACGCTTACGGCGACCTCCGGTTTGAGGGCGAGCCCCAGCCGTCCCTCCTGAGCCTGGACACTGAAGGGTCCGTAATTAAAATGGGAACGGTCTCCAAGATTCTGGCTGCCGGCCTCAGGATCGGCTGGATTATTGCCCCGAAGGAGGCCATCGGTCACTTCATGACCGTCAAGCTCGACGGCGGCACGAATCCTTTCGTTTCCCGGGTCGCGGCCGAATATCTGAGGGAGCACATGGACGGCCATATTGCCGACCTTATCGGGGTTTACCGGCGGAAGCGGGATGCGATGCTCGGAACCCTGGGCGAGTATGCTCCCGAAGGCTGCCGCTGGACCCGGCCGGAAGGGGGCTTTTTCCTCTGGATGTGGCTCCCGCCCGGAACAGGCCTCCAGCGGCTTTCCGAGGTGTGCGCCCGGAACGGGGTCGGGTTCATGCCCGGCACGGCGTGCTACCCCGACGGCCGGGGCAGGGACGCGATCCGGCTGGCCTTCAGCTTCCCGACCGTCGACGAGATCCGGGAGGGAACTCGTTTACTCTGTGAGGCCATCCGGGAAGCCGGAACCGGGAGCTGACCGGCGGCCCCTAGTAAGATAAGAGCGGGGTGGAACGTTCCACCCCGCTCTGGTTTTGTGGGCGGTTACCGGACGACGACGTTTACGAGCCGCCGGGGCACGTAAATGACGTTAACAACCTCCTTGCCGTTCAGCTGGGCCTGGACCCGGGGGCTCTTAAGGGCCAGGGCCTTGACCTCCTCTTCGGGCATGTCGGCCGGGACGGTAATCCGGTCCCGGACCCGGCCGTTAACCTGGACGGCCAGGGTCACCTCCTCTTCGACCACCAGGGCCGGGTCCCAGGCTGGGAACCGCTGCTGGTGGATGCTGTATGGGTGGCCGGTCCGGACCCACAGCTCTTCGGCCAGGTGGGGCGTAATCGGCGCAAGCATCAGCATGAGGCTCTCGATGGCCTCCCGCCAGGCCGGGGTTCCCAGCAGCGGCGTCTCCCGGAGTTTGTAAAGATGGTTGACAAATTCCATGAGGGCGGCGATGGCCGTGTTAAACTGGAACCGCTCCAGGTCGTTGTGGACCTTCTGGATCGTCTTGTGGGTTAGCCGCCGCAGGTTGCGGATGTCATTTTCGCCGGGCTCGCCGGCCGGGATTCTGCCCGCCCTGATATCCTCCTCCGTACCGAGGACCAGCCGCCAGACCCGGTTCAGCCACCGGTGAACCCCGCTGATGCCCGAATCGTCCCACTCACCGCCCAGCTCCCACGGCCCCAGGAACATCAGGTAGGCCCGAACGGTATCGGCCCCGAGTTCGGCGACATAGGGGTCCGGGGTAATGACGTTACCCCGGGACTTGCTCATCTTCTGCCGCTGGACAATAATGTGCCCCTGGTGGTAGAGCCGCAGGAACGGCTCGTCGAAGCCCACCAGGCCCAGGTCCCGCAGGGCCTTGATGAAGAACCGGGCGTAGAGCAGGTGCATGGTCGCGTGCTCGGCCCCGCCGGTGTACTGGTCGACCGGGCACCAGAACTTCACCTTTTCCGGGTCGAACGGCCCGTCCTGGTAGTCGGGGCTCGTGTACCTGAGGAAGTACCAGGATGAGTCGACGAAGGTGTCCATCGTGTCGGTTTCCCGCTTCGCCGGACCGCCGCACTTCGGGCAGGTGGTATTAACAAACGCCTCGTGATATTTGAGGGGCGATTCGCCGGTGGGCTTGAACTCGGCGTCCGGGGGCAGGAGGACCGGCAGGTCCTTTTCGGGGACCGGCACCATGCCGCAGTTGTCGCAGTAAATGATGGGAATGGGCGTGCCCCAGTAGCGCTGGCGGGAAATCAGCCAGTCCCTCAGCCGGTAGGCAACCGTGCGCCGGCCCAGGCCGTGCTGTTCGATGTAGTCAGCAACGGCCTCTTTGCCCCGGTCGCTCGGCAGGCCGTCAAAGGGGCCGGAGTTAACCATCGTGCCGGGGTCGACATAGGCTTCGGCGAGTTCTTGACCCTGCCAGCCCGGTGGGGCGATAACAACCTTGATCGGCAGGCCGAATTTCTTGGCGAATTCGAAGTCCCGCTGGTCGTGAGCCGGGACGCCCATCACGGCGCCGGTGCCGTAGGTGAGCAGGACGTAATCGCCGATAAAGATGGGAACCCGCTCGCCCGAGAGCGGATTGCGGCAGTAGGCGCCGATAAAGACGCCGGTCTTTTCCCGCTCGGTGGAGAGCCGCTCGATCTCGGTCTCCCGGCGGGTCTGGTCAATATAAGCTTCGACTTCCGGCCAGCGGTCCGGGGCGGTCAGCTTGGAAACCAGCGGATGCTCTGGGGCCAGGACCATAAATGTCACGCCGTAGATGGTATCTGGCCGGGTCGTGAAGACCCTGATCTCCTCGGGATGGCCCTCCACCGGGAAGGCGACTTCAACCCCTTCGCTCCGGCCGATCCAGTTTTTCTGCATCAGGATCGTTTTTTCCGGCCAATCGATAACCTTGGAAAAATCAAGCAGTTCCTCGGCGTATTTGGTTATCCGGAAGAACCATTGCTCCAGGTCGCGTTTGATAACCGGGGTGCCGCACCGCTCACAGGTTCCGTCAATTACCTGCTCGTTGGCCAGGACTGTCTGGTCCTTTGGACACCAGTTTACGAGATCGG
>JAUQQI010000218.1 GCA_030549955.1 Chloroflexota bacterium | reverse complement strand
ACCGGGGACTTTACTAAATGATTGGCCGCAGCTGCCCCGGGCCGCCACGAGGGGCCCCAATGCCACCCATTACCCTGCGGGGTTGTGCGCCGATACCCGTCTACTTTACGAGTTGGGGTCGGCGCTTGCGCCAGTAGTGTATCAGGCCCAGGGCGGACAGCTCATAAGGCATCGCCTGCTGCCAGCGGCCGAGGTCGCCTTCCCCGCCGCTGGCCTGGGCTGCCGCGTCGCCTTCGGCCCGAAGTTCGGCCGTAATCTCGGCTTCCGTTCGTCCGGCCTCCAGGCTGGCCAGCACGAGACCCGCCCAGCGCTCCAGCCGGGTTTCCAGCTCGGACAGGTGAAACTCAACGTCGGCGTGGAGCCCGGCGTGGGCAATGGCCAGCACCACCGGCCGCAGGCTTCGGATCCGGTTAATGGTCTCGCGCCAGACCTCGACGTCGATATCGGGGGGCGGGGTCGGGGGCCGGACCGAGTCCACCCCTGGCATCCTTGTTCCGACCACGTCCCCGCCAAACAGAACCCGGGTTTCCAGGTCAAGAAATACCGCGTGATGGCTAGCGTGACCGGGAGAATGGTAGACGGCTAACGTCCGACCTCCTACTTTCAGCCGGCTGTCGTCTTTGAGGCCAATGAGGCGGTTGAAAGGGATCGGTCGGGGCAGACCGAACAGCCGCCCCAGGTCCTCGCCGTAGAGGCGGCGGGCGCTGTTGACCAGCCGGGTCGGGTCCGCCAGGTGGGACAGGCCGACCGGGTGGACGTAGAAGACGGCGTTCGGGAAAATTTCGGCTAGGTGGCCCGACGCTCCGGCGTGGTCGAGGTGAATGTGGGTTAAGAGGACATGCCGGAGGGCTTCCGGCCGGACCTGGAGGGCCTGGAGGTCAGCCAGCAGGGTCTGAAGGGTGCTCACCGGGCCGGGCTCGACAAGGACCGTCTCGACCGGGTCCCGGTAGAGATAGCCGGTGACCACCCGGGAGACCCCAAGGTGTAGCAGGTCAAGCTGGTAAAAGGCAGGGCCGACGGGTTTTACCACCATCCGGGCCTCCCGGCAGGAGTATGCCAGAGCCGGCCGGCTCTGGCAACGGCAGGTTGACAGGTTTATGGGGCAGGTGACCGGAGTTATAATCTCAGTTAGAAGGGGTGGAACGGGCATGGCCCGGGCAAAGACCCGCGTTCAGACCCCCCTGGCCGATATCCTCGACGAACGAACCCGGCCGGCCATCCTCTATGAGCGGCTGACCGATAACAAGGTCCGATGTTTCGCCTGCGGCCACCGGTGTGTCATTCTTGACGGCCTCCGGGGAATCTGTCAAGTCCGGTTTAACCAGGGCGGAACCCTCTACGCCCCCTGGGGTTACGTTGGGCCCCTGCAGCTTGACCCGACCGAGAAAAAGCCCTTCTTCCACCTGCTTCCCGGCTCGAAAACCCTTACCTTCGGCATGCTCGGCTGTGACTACCACTGCCCGTACTGCCAGAACTGGCTTACATCCCAGACCCTGCGCGACCCGGCGGCCGGCCTCGGTATCGAAATCGTCGACGTTCGGCCCGAGGAGCTGGTCCGGCTGGCCCGCCGCTACGGGGCCGCAGTCGTCGGCTCGTCGTATAATGAGCCCCTGATTACGGCCGAATGGGCTGTGGATATCTTCAGGCTTGCCCGGGAAGCCGGCCTCAAAACGGTCTTTGTCTCCAACGGCAACGCCACCCCGGAAGTCCTGGCGTACCTGCGGCCGTGGCTTGACGGGTATAAGATTGACCTGAAATCCATGTCGGCAAAAAATTACCGCCAGCTTGGTGGGAAGCTTGAAAACGTCCTGGACACTATCCGCCGGGCCTGGGAGGTCGGATTCTGGGTCGAGGTGGTAACCCTGGTGGTTCCCGGCTGGAACGACTCGGATGCGGAGCTTCGGGATGCCGCCCGGTTTATTGCTTCGGTCTCGCCGGATATACCCTGGCATGTGACAGCCTTTCACAAGGATTACCGAATGACGGAGCCCGAAGACACCGGACCGGCCGACCTGATCCGGGCCGCCGAAATCGGCCTTGCGGAGGGTCTCAGGTTCGTCTATGCCGGCAACTTGCCGGGGCTGGTCGGGCCGTTCGAAAATACTTACTGTCCCGGCTGTCGGGCCCTGCTTATTGAGCGCTACGGGTTCAAGGTCCGGCACAATCGCCTTGGGCCCGACGGAAAGTGCCCGGAGTGTGGGACAACGATCCCGGGAATCTGGCATTGAATCGTGTCGTCGGGGATGGATATAGCTACCGGAAAACCGTGACGGGGGCTGAGTGAAATGACTACCGAACGGCAGGATAAAGAGAACAGGTTCTTCGAAGCCCTCTTTCAGGTCTGCAAGGCGGTTACTTCAAGCCTCGACCTGAGCAAGGTCCTGCAGATCGCCTGCGAAAGCACGGCTAGGACGCTTGATGCTAAAGCGTGCTCCATCCGACTTCTTACCCCCCGGGGGGACGAGCTTGTCCTTGGGGCCGCCTACGGTTTGAGCGAAGCCTACCTGCGCAAGGGGCCGGTGGCCGTCAGCCGGAGCCCGGTCGACCAGCGGGCCCTTGCCGGCGAAATTGTCGAGATTAAGGATGCGTCCAAGGACCCCGGTTTCCAGTACCCGGAAGCCGCCGCCCGGGAGGGCATCCGCTCGGTGATCGTCGTTCCCCTGCCGGGACGGGACCGGGTTATCGGCGTGCTCCGGGTTTACACGGCCGAACCCCACGAGTTTACGGAAGAAGAGCGACGCTTTCTGATGGCTGCCGCCGACATCGCCGCCCTCTGCATCGAAAATGCGCGCCTCTACCAGGAGCTCCAGGCCGAGAACGAGCGGCTCCGGGCCGACCTGCGGGACTGGCACTCAGCCTGGGGTCTCGAGGCCCTGCCCGAGGCCGAGGAGCTGCCCCATCAGCCCCGGTCCGGCCGGGAGTAATTTGGCAGTCGGATAAAAGGGGCAGGCCCTGCCGGCGGCCGGGCCAGCCGCCGACAGGGCCAGGGGGTTAAGGGGGGAGGCAGGCAAGTTGCGTGTGGGGCCGTTCTGGTTGGCGATTACCTCCGACCACGACCGGCCTTAAAGGTTGAATCGATCAGCCGGTCAAGGTTCGCCTGGAACCTGTTTTTCAGGTTGCTGGCCTGGTCCTGGGTAAGCCGCCCCTGCTGAACCAGCTGGTCGACGGCCTGGTTGAACTGCTGGGTCAGGAAGCTCTTAAGTTCGTCCCGGCTCTTGCCGTGCTCCTGAGCAACCTGGGCCAGGCTCTTGCCGGACCGTAACTCGTTCATCAGGTCGGCGGTATTCATCCCCAGGAAGCCGGCCAGCGCATCCAGATGGCGACGCAGCTCGAAGTGAACGCCCGGCCCCCATTTCCCGAAGAAGGGGCCGAAGAAGAACTGGCCCTGGTCGATGCGCTGGAGGATGCGGTTGGCCTGGTCCTGGGTCAGTTTGCCTTCCTGGACGGCCTGCTGGACGGTTTCGCGGCCGGCCTGCTTGAAGGCATTGGTCAGTTGCTCCGGGGTTACGTTCAGGATCCGGGCGACCCGGTTAAGCCAGTCCTGCCAGAGGGTCTGAGCCTGCCCTTTCGCCGGGGTCGGGGTAGGTGTGGGCGTATCGGCGAAGGTGCGGCCGAGCAGCACCCCACCGGCCAGGAAGGCCACCGCAAGTAACGGCACTCCAATCAGGATTAGACGTCGAATCATGGGTCGTTGGCTCCTCCCAATAGCCTTGGTCTGGACCGGCTCTCGCCGGCTCCACGAATAAATTTAGCGGCTCGTGTCTAAGGGCCAATTAAGGGGGCGTAAAAATCCGGTTAAACCCCCAGGGCGCGTTAATGCTCCCCCGGCGGCCAGAGGTTTTAAGGGGTGCCAGTGTAGACGACCCGGTAGATCCGGCCACCGTGGTCATCGGAGATATAAAGGGCCCCGTCGGGCCCAACCACAACGTCTGCCGGTCGACCCCATGTTTCGACATCCCCGCAGGGCTTGCCCGGCGCCCGCCAGCCGGTAACGAACGTCTGGTGGCCGACCGGCTGGCCGTCGGCCAGGATAATGCGTTCGACCTTGCACTCCCGGGCATTCTGGATACTGGTCGCCCACGACCCATGGTAGGCCACGTAGACGCTCTCCTGGTAGCCGGCCGGAAAGGCGGCTTTTAGCCCTGGGGTTGCACCAAGGGGGGCGCTGTGGGCGAGGTCGGTGAAGATGGCCGGTACGGTATCGCCGCAGTCAAATCCGGGTGGGGCCGGAAAATTCGGGTCGGGAACTTCCCGACGGCTCCACGCCGGGTTTGGGCCAAGGCCGGGGGTATAACAATAGGGCCAGCCGTGATTCTGGCCCGACCGGACCTCTATCAAGACTTCTTCAGGGGGCAAATCGTCCCCCAGGTGGTCGACGCCGTTGTGGGTGGCCCACAGGCGACCATCCGGCGTCCAGAAAAAGTCAACGCTGTTGCGCAACCCGTAGGCCCAGACAACCCGCCGGCGGGGGTCCGGGTCGTGGGCAAAGGGGTTGTCCTTCGGGACCGACCCGTCGGGTTCGAACCGCAAAATGGCGGCGTAGCGGGGGTCTTCCGGGTCGCAAACGTTGCAGGGCGCCCCGACAGTAACGTAAAGCTTGCCGTCGGGGCCGAAGTGGAGGGTCCGGGTCACGTGGTAGTCAGGGCGGGGGATGTTATCAGTTACCAGCTCCCGGTCGGCCAGCTCCCCACCGGGCCCGAACCGAAACCGCTCGACCCGGTCACCCTCGGCGACATATAGCCAGCCGTCGTGCCACTCCAGCCCGTGGGGAAGAAAGAGGCCATCGATAGCCACCTCGACCCCGTCGGCTAAGCCGTCGGCGTTGCGGTCCGGCAGGCGCAGGATCCGGCCGCCGGCTGTCATGCTCACGTAGAGGTCCCCGTCGGGACTAAAGGCCATAAAGCGGGGACCCGTTGAGCCAAACCCCGGGACAGGCTGGCCGCTAAAGAGGCCTTGGGCGAAAATCCGAATTGCAAACCCGCTCGGAACTGTAAGCCGCCGGGCGGCCTCATCCGGGGGTGGGACCACTGGCTGGACAGGTGGACTGATGGGCCCTTGGGGGCTGTTCCCCTGCAGGCTGGCAGTGTGGGACCGGAGAACCTGGGCGGCGGCCACCGCCGCAATGACGGCAAGGGCGCCCAGTACGACCCAGCCAAACTTGTGCCTCATGTCCACTCCGGGCAGCTCACATCGGCGGCCAAATCGATTCTAGTGGCGACCGGCCGGGGAAAGGTTAACGCCGGGTTAAAGCAGGTAAAAATTTCATTTTGCCGGGCCTAGCCCTTGACAAGCCCGGCCGGACGGGTAAAATTAAGCCGGGTAGCGTCAGCCGGCCGTAGCTGGCCGGCCGGGAGGAGGAAAGTGCGGCTTCACCTCCGCTTCGGGGTGCTGCAGGTGGACAGCTGACGCCCGGGCGCCGGGCGCCCGGGCTCCCTGGCCAGCCCTGTGCGATAAGTCCCCTTTTGGAGAGTTTTCGGGAGGAGGTGGCCCATGATTAAACCCGAGCCCAGTCTGGAAGACCTCAAGTACATGGTCTCGAAGGCGGGACTTGATGCGGACCGCTTGCTCAAGGCCTACCGGCAGATGTCCCTCATCCGCTCCTTTGAAGAGCTTATCGCCGACCGCTACTATATCGGCAAGACCCCGGAGTTCAACATGGCCGCCGGACCCATTCGGGGCGAGATGCACCTGGCCGTCGGCCAGGAGGCCGTGGCCGTGGGGGTCTGCTCCCTCCTGGAAGACGACGACGCCGTTGTCAGCACCCACCGGCCCCACCATCACGCCCTGGCCAAGGGGGTTGAGCCGAAAAAACTTGCGGCCGAGATCTTCGGCAAAGCCACCGGCCTGTGCCGGGGCAAGGGCGGACACATGCACCTGTTTGATGCGGGCAA
>JAUQQI010000253.1:479-5934 GCA_030549955.1 Chloroflexota bacterium | reverse complement strand
CTTCGGATTCTACCTGGCCGAGGGCTGGAAGACGTTCGGCCTGCTCCTCCTGCTCTCGGCCTTCGGCCTGTTAGCCTTCCTAGGCATTGGGATTCTTATCGGGGGCTACTGGAGCAGTCAGGAAGGGGCGGTCCCGGTGGCGAACCTCTTCGTCCTGCCCCAGTTCCTCCTG
This sequence comes from Chloroflexota bacterium, assembly GCA_030549955.1. Lineage (GTDB taxonomy): Bacteria > Chloroflexota > Dehalococcoidia > JAUQQI01 > JAUQQI01 > JAUQQI01. Next base: position 5,762 of record JAUQQI010000253.1, on the reverse strand, counting down.
GGCGGGACCTTCTTCTCCACCGACGTCTTTCCGGGCTGGCTCAGGTTCATCGCCGAGCTGATGCCCCTCTACCACTTCAACACGGCCATGCGACTGGTTGCCGGCGAAGGGGCAGGCCTTCATGAGGTCATCCCCTACCTGCTGGCCCTCGGGGCCTGGGGCGTCGTTGCCTACGTCCTGGCGGCCCGCACGTTCAGGTGGTATTGATGGGCAGGGCTTTCAGCGTGCCCCGCCGATTAGACGGTTGGGGGCCACTGGCGCCGAAACCGGGCCGAGCCGGCCGGCAAAGCCGCCAGGCGTATTCACCCCGGCAGACGGACGGGGCAGTTAAAGGCGAACGTTAACGAAGGTTTAAAGTCCTTTCAGGTTCCCCAAAGTAACCGTTAAACGGGATGTTCTAGACTGGGCCCAGGAGCTTGAAAGGGACAAACCGGGTATCAGAAAACCGTAACATAGTGCGGGTCATCTTGCGCAGTGAGAAGCCGGCCCGTATAATCTTGCTGGATAAGATGGGCGTCTCCGGCGGGCCGGCTCTTTTCAGGTGCTGGGGGCGACGCTTATCCTTACTTTCCGGTTCGAGTGGGCGGTCCGGCAGCGGCTGGGGTTTAGCCCCTGATGTTTAGCCGAAAGAAGGGCACCGGGGGTTTTAAGCGCCGGGGGTTTGAAGAAGCCGGCGGTGGGCCGGTGCCGGGAATATTTATTCGGGTATGCCCTCCTGGCCCCGGCCCTCATTCTTCTAGCCGTTTTCGAGTTCTTCCCCCTCTTTTACGGCCTCTATATCAGCCTCTGCAGCTGGCGGCTCGGGTGCGCCGAGTTCATTGGGGCCGAAAATTACGTCCGGGCGTTCCGGGACCCCCAGATGTGGCAGGCCCTGCTGACCACGGCCACCTATTCGCTGATGTCGGTGCCGGTCCAGCTTGGCCTGGGTTTGTTTTTCGCCTACCTGCTCTTTCAAAAAGTGCGGGGGCGAGAGCTCTTCCGGCTTGTCTTTTTCCTGCCGTATGTGACCTCAACGGTGGCTTCGGCTGCGGTCTGGAGCTATCTTTACAACCCGGACCGGGGGCTTATCAATACTGTCCTCGGGATTCTCGGGCTGCCCCAGCCCCGGTGGCTGGCCGAGCCGACCGGCGTCTTCGCCCTGATAGCCCGGGGCTTCGGGGCCGAGCTGCCCGCCTGGGCGCAGGGCCCGAGCCTGGCCCTGGTGGCCGTCTTCGTCTACACCACCTGGGTCTTTGTCGGCTACGACATCACCGTCTTCCTCGCCGGCCTCGGCAACATCCCCTCGGAGCTTTACGACGCCGCCCGGGTTGACGGGGCCAGCGGCTGGGCCCTTTTCCGGCACATCACCGTGCCCCTGCTTTCGCCGACCACGTTCTTTCTTTCGATTATTACCGTGATCGGCACCTTCAAGGCCTTTAACCACATCTACGTGATGACCATGGGCGGACCTGGCACGGCGACGACCACGGCCAGCATCTACATCTTCCGCCAGCTCTACGAGTTCAACCGCTACGGCTACAGCGCCGCCCTTTCGTTTATCTTGTTCTCGGCGATCCTGGTTCTGACCATCCTGCAGAACCGGTTCGCTGGCCGGAGGGTCATCTATGGGTAGGTCCCTCGAGCTCCCCGCCGCCCGGCCCGCAGAAGTCCGGGCATTCCGGCTCAGGCCCCCCGGCGTGCGGTTCGTGATTTACCTGGTCTTGGTCATCGGGGCCTTCGTCTCGGTCCTGCCCTTCGCCTACATGGTCACAAGCTCGCTGAAGTCGTACGGGAGCGTGATCACCAACAACCTCTGGCCCTGGTGGCCCTTTGGGAACGAGCCCATACAGTGGCAGAACTACATCGAGGCGGTCCAGCACACGGGCTGGGACCGGCAGTGGGGGACCTGGCTGATGGTGCGGTACTTTGCGAACAGCCTGATCGTCAGCGGGGTTATCGTTGCCGGGGTGCTTATCACGTCTGTCCTGGCCGCCTATGCCCTGGCTCAAATCGACCTGCCCGGTCGGGACTTTATCTTCCTTCTGGTTCTGGCAACCCTGATGGTTCCGGGCGAGCTGGTCCTGGTGCCGAAGGTTGTGATGATGTTCAACTTCGGCTGGTACAACACGTACCTGGCCCTGACCGTGCCCTTTACGGTGAGCGTCTTCGGTATATTCCTGCTCCGCCAGCATTTTCTCCAGGTCCCTCGGGAGCTGTTCGATGCCGCCCGGATCGACGGAGCCGGCCACCTCCAGTACCTGCTCTGGATTCTGGTGCCCCTGAGCCGACCGGCCCTGGTGGTTATCGCCGTCCTCAACTTTATCTGGGCCTGGGATGCCTTCCAGTGGCCCCTGCTGGTGACCCGGGACCCCAGCATGCGGGTTCTGGCGGTGGGCCTGCAACAGTTCATGGTCGGCGAGGGCGGAGTTAATACCCACCTCCTGATGGCCTTTGCAACAATGATGGTGGCCCCAATTATCGTCCTCTATTTCGTCGCCCAGCGGGCCTTCACCGAAGGCTTTCTGAGCAGCGGGATCAAGAAATAAGGAGGGTTGTGCGTATGTTTGCGGGCAAGTTGGGCCGACTCCTGACGTTCCTGGTCGGGTTGGGGACGGTTCTGGCCGCGTGCGTGCCCCAGGCGGCCCCGACCCCGCCCGGCCCGGGTCAGATAACGAATCCGCCGACCACCCCCGAAATGGTCGACGCGATCGACCTGACCGGCAAAAACATCGAGGTCGTCTACTGGCACAACCGCCCCCAGCGGGACCAGGAGCTTATCCAGGCCATGCTGGACGAGTTCAACCGGACGAATCCCTACGGCATCCGGGCCCGGGCGGAAATTGCCGGGGCGTCATACAACGACGTGTATAACAAAATCAATGCCGCGATTCAGGCCGGCCAGCCCCCGGATATCGCCGTCGCTTACCAGAACCAGGCAGCCTTCTACCGGGCCCAGGGCGCCGTCATCGACCTGACGCCCTTTATCCAGAGCAAGAAGTACGGCCTGAGCGAGGCAGACCTCAAGGATTACTTTCCGGTTTTCCTGGAAAGCGACGCAAACCCGCAGTTCAAGGGCGAGCGCCTCGGCTTCCCGACCCAGCGGTCGGTCGAGGTCATGTACTACAATGCCGACTGGCTCCGCCAGCTCGGCTACACCGAGCCGCCCCGGGACTGGAAGCCCTGGGAGGAGGTTGCCTGCCGGGCCAGTGACCCGGCCAACAAGAAATACGGTTGGGCGTTCCGGCATGACGCCTCGAACTTTGCGTCGATGGTCTTCGCCCGCGGTGGGCGAATTCTCAGCCCCGACGGGTCGGCCTATGTCTTTAACAGCCAGGCCGGGGTCGAAACCCTGGCGATGATCCAGCGGATGTTCAAGAACCGGTGCGCCGTCGAAATCCCGACCAGCGAGCGGTTCGGCGAGCAGAACCGGTTCGGCAACGGCGAGGTCCTCTTCGTCTTTGCGTCGTCTTCCGGGCTCCCCTTCTACCGGGAAGCGGTCGAGAAGGGCTCAAAATTCGCCTGGGATATCTCCCTGCTGCCCTACACCGAAAAGCCGGCCATCAACCTCTACGGGGCGAGCGTTTCGGTCTTCAAGACGACGCCGGAGCGGGAGCTGGCCGCCTGGCTGGTCATCAAATTCCTGGGCGAGCGGCCCCAGACCGTGAAGTGGGCGGTGAACACCGGCTACCTGCCGGTTCGTCAGAGCGCAAAAGACGAGGTCATCGCCGCCTTCGAGCGCAATCCGCAGTGGGGTCCGGTGGCCCGCTCGTATGCCCGGATCTTCGACTGGCTTCAGTATGCCATGGTAGAATCCCCGGTGGCCGGGTACGACCCGGTCCGGACAATTATCGACCAGGAAGTTATGAGCCGGGTCATCAACGACCCGAACGTCGACGTTAAAAAACTGTTGGACAACGCCGTGGCGAAGGCGAACGAAATCCTGCGGGAGAACGCCCCGCGCTCGGGCCGCTGACCCGACGGAATAAGTGTGGAGGCCGGATATGCCGGGCAAAAACCTCGTTAGCGACCCCGAGCTACGGGCTCAGGTCCGGGATTATGTCGGGGCCCTGCGCGAGCTCGGTCCCGGCTGGGAAGATGCGGCGGCCGAGGCCCTGCTGGCCAGGCTCGAGAAGCGGCTTGACGTCCTCGTTGAGAAGCGGCTCCGGCAACGACGCCGGAAGCCATCCCTGGCCTGGTTCACCATCACCCTGATATTCGGGATACCCCTTACGGCGACCGCCGGGGCGGTCGCCGGACTGACGGGTATCCTGGTCGTCTGGGCCGCCCTCATCCTCATCAACTGGTGGGCAGCCAGGGCGTAGCGGCCCCGAGCCGAACGGGCAGACCAGACGCCTACCAGACCCGCATGCCGGGCACGTTGAAGGCCGCGGAGGTTACCAGCAGGCCCAGCACCGGGCCGTAGGCGATGACCAGTAAGGCAAAGGCCACCGTCAGCCAGGGCCGCCACCGGTCGAGGACAATTGGCCCCGCCTCCGGTCCGTGGACGGCCTCAGCCACCGGAATCTCGACCCGGGCTGGCTCCCGACTGACCAGTACCGTCAGGACCATGTTGAGGAAGAAAAGCAGGCCGCTTACGAAGAGGACTGACCCGCCGATTCCGACAAAGGGGAGAAGGGCCTGCCAGCCGGGCCGGAGGGGGAGGTAGGCCGCCGCGCCGACCATCGTTCGGCGCGGCATATCCAGAAGCCCGAGCCAGTGCTGAGCCAGGGACATGGTGCCCATTCCCACCAGCCAGAGCCAGGGCTGAATAAGGGCCATCCGCCGGCTCCAGAGGGCCCGACCCGTCAGGTATGGGACGAGCCAGTAGAGGATGCCCATATACGTGAGGGTTACCCCGGAGCCGACCGTCAGATGGAAGTGACCCACCACCCACATGGTGTTGTGGACCACCAGGTTCACGTTGTAGGAGGCGTTAATCAGTCCGCCGATGCCACCGAAGGCGAACAGGACCATGGCCAGGACCTGGGCGGTAACCGACGGGTCCGACCAGGGGAGCCGTTTTATCCACCCGAGCCAGCCCCGCCCACCCCGGGCCCGGCCGCCAAGCTCCAGCGAGGCCACCACATTAAAGAAGGTCAGCAGACTCGGGAAGAAGACGCCGAAGGTGAAAATCGCCTGAATAAACTTCCAGAACTCGCTGACCCCGGGGTCGGTGAACTGGTGGTGCAGACCCACCGGCGTTGAAAGGAAGAGAAAGATCAGGAAAGAGACCCGGGCCAGGGGGTCACTGAAGAGTTTTCCGCCGGCCTGCTTCGGGACCATGGTGTACCAGGAGATGTAAGC
>JAUQQI010000253.1:0-469 GCA_030549955.1 Chloroflexota bacterium | reverse complement strand
GCCCCGTAGACCAGAACAGGGGGCGAGCCAGCGGCGCGTCAGCACCACCTACACGCCCCAGGGAAAAGGGGATCAGGATAAAGACCTTCTCCAGGGCCACCCCGAGGGTCGCAATGGTCCACATGGCCAGGGTGACGATGGCCATAAAAGCTGGTAAGGGCGTCCGCACCCCGGGGTTTTCTGTTCGCCAGCGTCGGTAGGTGAGGACTAGGTTAAGCAAAATAAGCCAGGTGCCGGCCACTACCAGGGTCAACCCGATGTAAAAGGCCGGATGGGCCTTCATCGGCGGATAAAACGTAAAGAGCACGCTGGCGTCATTGGTGGCGATGGGCCAGGCCGCCAGCAGGAGCCCGACCAGCATCAGACCAAGGGTAAAGCGGGCCAGGCCGGGACTTGCCAGCGGCCGGTTGAAACTGTGGGCGGCGACAAAAATCAAAAAACCGGAGATGAAGAAGGTGGTCCAGACCAG
>JAUQQI010000220.1 GCA_030549955.1 Chloroflexota bacterium | reverse complement strand
GGCCCGGGCAAGGCCAACGAAATCGACCCGGCCGGCGCCCGGTACCGGCTGGCCGCCGGTGGTCTCGTAGACGCTGTTGTTGTAAACAAAGTGAATCAAATTTGGGGGTGCCAGGTTGCCGATGGTAACGAGCGACCCGAGGTTCATGAGGAGGCTGCCATCTCCGTCGATGACCCAGACCTGTCGGTCGGGGCGGGCGAGGGCCAGACCGAGGCCCAGGGACGATGCCTTGCCCATACACCCTACCAGCGGCAGGTCAAGCTCCGGCCGTTTTGAGACTACAGACCAGACCCGGAGGGCAACCATGGTGGGAACGACGACCTGGTCGGTCCGGTGCTCGCTCAGGACCTTCAGCGCCTCAAACGGGTTCATCATTGCTCGTACTCCTGCCCGATCAGGACCGCCACTGGCCGGGAGGTCCTGATGGCCTCCTCCTGGGCGGCCCGAAGTTTTGCCAGGTCCTGGTCGGTTTCGACCAGGTAATAGTTAATGCCCCAGGCCCTGAGGATGGGCTCGGTGTAGACGCCGGCCGAGTCCTGCGTAGGCCGGCCGCCGAGCCAGCCCCGGTAACCAATGACCATTACGACCGGCAGGCCGACGTCAAGGCCGAGGCCCCGGACCGAGTCGCCGGCCTCGAAGAGGCCGGTGTTCTGGATCAGGACCAGGGGTGTCGTCCCGCCGGCCCAGAGGCCGGCAGCGATAGCCAGGGCTTCCCCTTCCCGGCAGATGGGAACAAGCTTTATCGAGCCGTCGGCCCGGATCGCCTCGTAGAGAAAGCCGGTCTCCGAATCGGGCAGCCAGACAATGTGGGTGACCCCCATGGATTTAAACGCTTCAAGCACCTTGCTGGCCTGCAGGCCCATGGGTCCTCCGACTCCTGCGGGTCTGAATTCAAGCAATTGTAAACTTGCCGGGTGTTGTCGAACAAGCCGGTGAGCCTGCTGGTCCGGCGGGTTTGACACGTTTATAATTCAAGCTGGAGATGGCAGTACTGGGGCAGGTTCGGAAGGTTGGTGGCCGGGTGCTGGACGCCTGGCGTCTGGTCCGGGAGCTCGACCTTAACGGTCTGCGGGCCCGGGCCGAGCAACCGTTTAAAATTCTTATTGTCACCCCCCAGCGCCAGCTTGCGGAATTCGTCGGCGGACTGCTTGCGTCAAGGCCGGCCGACCTGGCGGAGGCCTTCGAATTCTGGCCGGCGGAGGACAGCCTGGCGGCCGATGCCGCCCTCGTTGTGGTCCCCGAGCCGGCGGCCTGGTTTGACCTGCAGCCCACCGCGACCGTACTGAGCCGGCTCCTCGGGCCAGAACGGGTCATGGTCCTGCTCGTCGGCCCGCAGGCCGGCCTTCCCCTTGCCGACGAGGGCGTCCAGGTTGTCCGGGTCGAGGAGCTGAGTCGGGACGGCGTCGCCGCCGCGGTCGCCCCGGCCCTGGTGCGGGTCGACCCTGACCTGGCGGTTGCGGTCGGCCGCCGGCTCGAGGCCCTTCGGAACCCGATTGCGCGTGCCCTCACCTACCAGACCGCGTGGGCAAATGGCGAGTTTGCGTTTCTGAGCAACGCGCCGGGTGCTATTCCGGTCATCGGGCCCCTCCTCGCGGGCGGGGCGGACCTGCTTGTCCTGACCAAGAACCAGGTCTTTTTGTGGGTGCGCCTCGCCTTACTTTACGGGCGGCCCCTGGAGTCCCCCTGGCCGATCTTGGCTGAGCTTGCACCCGTGGTGGGCGGGGCCTTCGTCTGGCGGTCCCTGGCCCGGGAACTGGTTGGCTTCGTTCCCCCAGTGGTCTCGGCGGTGCCGAAAACGGCTGTCGCCTACTCGGCGACGGTCTTTCTCGGGGTTGCGGCCGAAAATTACTACCGGCGGCATCCGGAGGTCCGGCGGCGGGTAATCTCCCTGGTACAGGGCATCTCCGACCGCCGACGGACGGCCGGAACCTGAAGCGAAGTTGACCGTGACGGCTAAGATAAATCAAAGGGGAGTTGAGACGTGGCCCTCAGCACGGCCCTTCAGGTCGCACAGATCGTCATTGCGATAACCCTAATCCTGGTTGTTGTTCTGCAGATGCGGGGCAGTAACGTGCCCGGCGTCTTCGGGGGCAGCGACAGCGCCTCGGTATTCAGCACCCGACGGGGCCTTGAGAAAACCCTCTTTCAGGCGACCATCGTTCTGGCGATTATCTTCGTCCTGGTCTCAATCGCCAGCGTAAAGTTTGCCAGCTAACCCCGCCCGGGCCGGTGTCCAGGCGCCTCGTCCTCATCCTCTTGCCGGTCGTGGTGGCCGCGGTCGCGACCGCCGTCGCCTTCCGGCTTCGGCAGGAGCCGACCGATATCCTGGTCGAGGGGGTTGTTGGCATGCCGACCGCCTTTAATCCCCTGGTATGGACCGCAACCCGGGCCGACCTGGATGTGGGCGCCCTGATCTACGACAGCCTGGTCAAGTTCGACCCGGACGGGCGGCTTGCCCCGGGCCTGGCTGAGGGCTGGACGGTGGCCGATGACGGGAAGACAGTTTCTTTTAAGCTGCGGGCCGGGGTCCGCTGGCATGACGGCCGCCCGCTCAGGGCAGCCGACGTCATTGCGACCGTTAAGCTTATCCAGAACCAGGATGCACCGGTCCCGGAAGACCTCGCCGGGTTCTGGCGGTCGGCCCAGGTGGAAGCCCCCGACGAGCAGACGGTCAAAGTTACCCTCAAACAACCCCTCAGCACCTTCCTGGGCTACGCAACTTTCAAGGTCCTGCCGGCCCACCTGCTGGCACAGATTCCGCCCAAGGAGCTTGGATCTCGCCCGGTTGGGGACCCGCCGGTCGGCACCGGCCCATTCCGGGTGGCGGAAGTCCGACCGCGGCAGGTTACGCTGGAAGCGAATTCCAGCTATTTTCTTGGCCAGCCACGGCTGAAGCGAATTGTCCTGCAGTTTTTCCCGGACGAGGCCGCGCTGAAGGCGGCCCTCCGGAACGGCCAGGTTGAAGCTGGGGTCGTCGAGGACCTTTCGGGGCTGCCCGCCGGGGAGGGTGAGTCCCTGACCGAGCACCGGTTTTTCCGAAGCAGCGTGGTTCTGCTTATGTTTAACCACCGGTCGCCGGTGCTGGCCGACCGGGCCGTCCGGGAAGCCATTGTCTACAGCCTCGACCGGACCCGCCTGGCCCGGATGGGGAACCACGAGCTGGGCCTCCCGGCCGACGGTCCGATTCCTCCGTTCGTCTGGTTTTACCGGGAGGACTTTCGACGCTGGGAATACAATCCCGACCGGGCCCGCCAGATTCTTGATGAGGCCGGGTGGAAGGCGGGGCCGTCCGGTCCCCGGGAAAAGGACGGCGTCAAACTGAGCTTCAGCTTGATCACGAATGATGACCCGCTCCGGGTAAGCACCGCTGAGGAGGTCGTCCGGCAGCTGCGGCGGGTCGGTATTGAAGCCCGGCTGTCGGCGGCCGGATTCTCAGGTCTGGTCAACGACTTTGTGGCCCAGCGTAAGTTTGAGGCTGCCCTGGTCGGCCTCGAGTTTAACCCCGGTTTTGATTTCTATTCCCTCTGGCACTCGGCGGCAGACCGCCGGCCCGGCCTGAACTTCGGCGAGTATGCGAACCGGCAGGTCGACGACCTGCTCGCCCGGATCCGGACGACCTGGGACCCGGCCCGGCAGGCCCAGCTCTACGCCGAGTTGCAGGCCGTTCTGACCCAGGAGGTGCCGGGGGTGCCGATCTACTTTCCGGTCGTTCACTATGTGGCAGACAGCCGGCTGACCGGTATCAAGCCGGGGGTCGTTCTGGATGCGGCGGACCGGTTCCGGGACGTGATCCGCTGGGAGTTTTCCCGCTGAGGGACTGCGATGGGATATAATCAGCGGGATTCGGCCGAAAACTTAGGAGGGCCAGAGATGGGCACTATCGCCGAACGCTATCGGGAGCTTCATCCGACGTCCCTGCGGCTTTATGAGGAGGCCCAGGCAGCCTTCCCGAGCGGGGTCACCCACGATTCCCGCTATTTTGAGCCCTTCCCGCTTTACATCGAGCGGGGAAAGGGGGCCCGGAAGTGGGACGTGGACGGGAACGAGCTTATCGACTACGTGATGGGCCACGGAGCCCTGCTCCTGGGCCACGCCTACCCGGACGTGGTGAAAGCCGTTCAGGAGCAGGCGGCAAAGTTAACCCACCCGGTTGGGGAAAATCCGCTGGCCCTCGAATGGGCCCGGTGGGTCCAGCGGCTCATCCCGTCGGCCGAGCGGGTGAAGTTCACGAGCTCCGGGACCGAGGCAACCCACATGGCCATGCGGCTCGCCCGGGCCTACACCGGCAAGACGAAAATCATCAAGTTTTACGGCCACTTTCACGGCTGGCATGACTACGCGACCGTTGCCCACCAGCCCCCCTACGACGTGCCGGTCTCGGTGGGAGTTCCCAAGGAGGTTCTCGGGACTATGGTTGCCCTGCCGGCCGAAATCGACGCGGTCCGGGAGGTTCTGGAGTCCGACAACGACATCGCCGGGGTCATCCTCGAGCCGTGCGGGGCGTCGACCGGGGCGATCCCGGTGCCGCCGAACTTCCTGGCCGACCTGCGGGAGCTTACGGCAAAGCATAACGTCGTGCTGATCTTCGATGAGGTTGTGACCGGATTCCGGATGTCGCCGGGCGGAGCCCAGGCGAAATACGGTGTGGTCCCGGACCTGACTACCATGGCAAAGATCCTGGCAGGCGGCCTGCCGGGTGGGGCGGTCGCGGGCCGGGCCGACATCATGGCCCTCCTCGAGTTCAAACCGGGGGATCCGACCTGGAACCGGTTTAAGCGGATCGCCCACCCCGGAACCTTCAACGCGAGCCCGCTGTCGGCCGCGGCTGGGGTGGCCTGCCTGAAGGTCGTTTCCCAGGGCGAGGCCCACGCCCACGCCGATGCCCTGGGCGAGCGGCTCCGGGCCGGGTTTAATGAGGTTCTGGGCAAGCTCGGGATCGAGGGCTGCGCCTACGGCGAAGGCTCCGTATTCCACCTGTTTATCGGCGACGGGTGGTCGCCGGAGAACGCGGCGAACGTGAAAATGAATCCCCGGGTCACAAGTGCCCTCGGACAGGGCATGCGGAACCTTGGGGTTGATATCTTCCGGACGATGGGGTTCGTATCGTCCGCCCACACCGCGGCCGATATTGACCACACCCTCCGGGCCTTTGAAGAGACCTTGCAGCAGATGCGACGGGAGGGCATCGTCTAGGCGGGCCGGTAGCGGCGTAACGAAACTTTGTGCTATGATAAGTTGGCAGTTCAGGTGAGTTTTTTGGGGAGGGTTAACCGGGATGAGTGTTACCGACAGGCACCGGGCCCTTGAGGCGGCGCTTGCCCAGATCGAGCGGCAGTACGGCCGGGGCGCGGTCATGCGCCTTGGGGAGGAGACGGTCAGGACGCCCGTATCGGTCATTTCCACCGGTTCCCTCTCCCTCGACCTGGCCCTGGGGGTGGGGGGCATTCCCCGCGGCCGGATTACCGAGATCTACGGGCCCGAAGCTGCGGGCAAGTCGACCCTCGCCCTGCACATAATTGCCCAGGCGCAGGCCCAGGGCGGAATTGCGGCGTACATCGACGTCGAACATGCCCTCGACCCGGTATATGCCGCGAACCTCGGGGTGCGGCTTGCGGACCTGCTGGTTTCACAGCCGGACACGGCCGAGCAGGCCCTGGAAATTACCGAGGCCCTGGTCCGAAGTGGGGCAGTGGATGTCATCGTCATTGACAGCGTCGCGGCCCTGGTGCCCCGGGCCGAGGTTGAGGGGGAGATGGGGGATGCCCACGTCGGCCTCCAGGCCCGGCTGATGTCTCAGGCCCTGCGCAAGCTTACGGGCGCGATCAGCAAGTCCAACACCGCCGTTATCGTTATCAACCAGCTCCGGGACGAGCGTGGGGTGCTCTGCGGCCACCGCGAGACGCCACCGGGCGGGCGGGCGGCCAAGCTGAC